>LFJI01000050.1 GCA_001235855.1 Candidatus Burkholderia brachyanthoides | reverse complement strand
CTTCACTTCATTTGCCGTGATCAACTCATGGCGGGACTTGCACCCACAGGATTGCGCCCAGGCTGGGCGCACAAAACAAAGACCCTGCCAAAGCAGAGTCTTGTGACGTAGTTAAATTTTAACGGATCGCGCGCGTCAGGCGTAACGTCGCAGGCGCAGCGCGAAATCCTGGAGCGCCTTGATGCCGCTCTCTTCCGCACGATGCACCCAATCCTGCAACTGCTGCAGCAACTGCTCGCGCGATGCATTGGAGCGATCCCACATCGACGCCAGATCGTTGCGCAGTTCGATGAAGGTACGCAGACGCTGGTTGTCCGAGAACAGTTCCGGCAACTGCTTGCGCTGCGGTTCGTTCAGGCCTTCTTCTTCCTTGTGGAACCACTTGCGTGCGCCGCGCATCAATTGATATTTCTCGCGCGCGCCGCCTTCCTTCAGCTTGGCGAGTTCCTGCGCATACGCCTGTTTGAGCGCCTTGCCGTAGCGCGCCATCACTTCGTAGCGGTTCGACAGCACGGCCTGCAACGTGTCCTGATCCAGCACGGACTTGCTGGAGGCGAGCTTCGGCGTGGGCGCGACCTTTTTCACCTTCGCGAGGCCGATGGCCGACATCATGCGGATATACATCCAGCCGATGTCGAACTCGTACCACTTGCTCGACAGCTTGGCCGAGGTCGCGAACGTGTGATGGTTGTTGTGCAGCTCTTCACCGCCGATCAGGATGCCGAGCGGGAAGATGTTGGTGCTCGCATCCGACGAATTGAAGTTGCGATAGCCCCACCAGTGCGCGAGACCGTTGACGACACCCGCGGCCCAGAACGGAATCCAGATCATCTGCACGGCCCACACCGACAGACCGACGATGCCGAACAGCGCCACGTCGATGACCATCATGATGCTGATGCCGAGGATCGGATAACGCGTGTACAGGTTGCGCTCGATCCAGTCGTTCGGCGTGCCGTGGCTGAACTTGCGCAGCGTTTCCTCGTTCTTCGCTTCGGCGCGATAGAGTTCCGCACCTTCGAGCAGCACCTTCCAGATGCCGCGCGTCTGCGGGCTGTGCGGGTCTTCTTCCGTTTCGCACTTCGCATGGTGTTTGCGATGGATCGCCGCCCACTGAGCGGTCAGCATGCCGGTGGTGGACCACAGCCAGAAGCGGAAGAAATGGCTCGCGACCGGATGCAGGTCCAGCGTGCGGTGGGCCTGGCAACGGTGCAGGTAGATCGTGACACCGGCGATGGTGACGTGCGTCATCGCGAGCGTGTAGAGAACGATCCGCCACCAGGAGGCGTTGAGCAATCCGTTGGCGAGAAATTGAAGAGAAGAATTCAGCAAGGCGGTTTACCTGTTGACCTGTGAAATTCGGAAAAAAAACGATCAGTTTCGACCCTGAGACACCGTTGGCAAAATGAAAGAATGTGTCGGAGTAGGATCGCATTTTACTGCATGCTTCCAAGTCTTTGTCGCAAAGGTGAAATTCATTGAATCCTATCAAAACGAAGGAGATTTCACGCCGCGAATAAGTGCGTTTTCCTGCGCCAAATCGAAAGATTGAACGAAACACACGCGGCTCAGGCCGCCGTGGCCGGGCCTTCGCGGCGATTTTCGGCAACATCTACCGGATTCGCGTCGCCGCCGATGATTCTAATTTCGCGTTGCGCATAGGGGATTTCAATGCCGTTTTCGCGAAATAGGCGCCAGACACTTTGGTTCACCTGCGACTTCACGCCGCCCGTGCCCTTAGCGGCATCCTCGATCCAGAAGCTCAGTTCGAGGTTGATGATGCCGTCGCTGCCGAAGCTCGCCAGCAGCGCGGCCGGCGCTGGCTCCTGCAGCACACGCTCGGCGTCGACGAGCAGTTGCATCGCCCGTTCGACGTCGCAGCGATAGCTCACCTGCACCGCGATCTTGGCATTCCCGCACGTCAGATACGACGAATGGTTCTACACAACGTCAGTAATGAGCTTTTTGTTCGGAATCAGCGTTCCGATGCCGTCCAGCCCGCGCACCACCGTATACCGCGTGCGAATCTGCGTGACCGTGCCCTGACTACCGGCCACCTTGATTATTTATGTTTATGTCGCCGAGCCTGAGCGACCGGTCCAGCAGAATGATGAAGCCCGACACATAATTGCTCGCGATCTTCTGCAAGCCGAAGCCGAGCCCCGCGCCCAGCGCGCCGCCGAACACGCCCAGCACCGTGATGTCGATGCCGACGATAGACAGGCTCACGAGGATCGCCGCGAGGATCATCAGCGCCCGCGCGACGCGCGCCAGCACGACCTTCAAGTTTACGTCGAGCGAACTGGCGCGCATCAGGCGGTCGTCGAGCAAGGCGCCCGCCCACATCGCGACGATCAGCGTAACGCACACCCACAGCACGCCCGATGCGAGCGAGAGCAGCGTCATGTGCGCATTCGCGAAATTGAAGCGCACGCTCGCCATCCAGCGCACGACGTCGTCCTGAATGCCCATCACCGTGAGCAGCATGGCGACCCAAACGATCATCGTGACGAGCTTCTCGAACAGATACAGCAGCGCGCCGGCCTTGTACTCCGTGCCGCCACCCACGGCTGAACACGCGCCGCGCGACGTAAAACATCATGTAGATCACGGTGATGCCGCACAGCGGCACCAGCGCGAGCCGCAGGAACGCCGTGTGGATGAACGGCGACAGCGCCACCTGCGCGACGGTCACGAACACCGTGCCGAGCAGCGGGAACAGTGCCTTGTTGAGACTTTCCGCGCCGAAGCGCACGGCTTCGAAACGCGATTCGCGGCGCGCGTCGAGCTTCTTGCGCAACAGCCACGCGCACCAGAACGCAACCACCAGCAGGCCCAGCAGCACCGCCACCTGCCAGATCACCTCCGACTCCCCGAAATCGCGGGTGAGCCGACGGACGAAGTCGGTCAGGTAGCTGTTTTGCATCGCGGATCAGGCGGCGGGCTCTTCCGCAGCTTTCGGCGGCGGCTTGGCCGCATCCGGCACGCGTTCGAGCACGGCGGCGAAAAAGCCGTCGGTGCCGTGCTGGTGCGGCCACAGCGACAGGAATTCGCCCGTGTCCAGATCGATGCGCTGTTCCACCAGCACGTTGCGCGCGGGCACGACGCGGAAATTCGGATGCGTCTCCAGGAACGCCTTCACGACGGCTTCGTTTTCCGCTTCGAGCATCGAGCAGGTCGCGTAAACCAGACGGCCGCCGGTCTTCACGAGTCGCGCGGCGCTCGTCAGGATGGACAACTGCTTCGGCGTGAGTTCGGCGACCGATTGCGGCGACTGACGCCACTTCAGGTCCGGATTGCGGCGCAGCGTGCCCAGCCCGGAACACGGCGCATCGACCAGCACGCGGTCGATCTTGCCCGCGAGTCGTTTGATCTTGGCATCCTGTTCGCTATCGATCAGTACCAGATTCACGTTCGACAACCCGCTGCGCGCAAGGCGCGGCTTGAGCTTCGCGAGCCGCCGGTCCGACACGTCGAACGCGTAGAGACGGCCGGTGGAACGCATCATCGCGCCGAGTGCGAGCGTCTTGCCGCCCGCGCCCGCGCAGAAGTCGACGATCATCTCGCCGCGGCGCGGCGCCATCAGCGAGCACAGAAGCTGACTGCCTTCGTCCTGCACTTCGATCCAGCCTTCCTGAAACGGCGCGAGACGCGTGAACGCGGGCTTGCCCTCCACGCGCACGCCGAACGGCGCGAACGGCATTTCGCCCGCGTCGATGCCGGCTTCGGCCAGCGCCTTCAGCACGGCTTCACGCGGTGCTTTCATCGGATTCGAGCGCAGATCGAGCGGCGCGGGATAGTTGAGCGCGGCCGCGAGTTTCGCCAGTTCTTCCGGCTCGAAGCGCTTGCCGAGCGCGTCGTAGATCCATTGCGGCAGGTTCGTGCGCACGCGCACCGGCAGGCTGGCGGGATCGATCTTCGAAATCTGCGCGAGCCATTGATACTCGTCGGCGGAAACGTGGGGCTTGAGCGCCGTGAGACCGGCGGTCTGCATCAGCCCGAGCAGCCCGAGACGGCGCGCCTGATTGCCGCTGCCGCTTTCCGCGAGATGCGAAAACTCCATTTTCCGGCGCAGCACCGCGAACACCGCTTTGGCGATCACGCCGCGTTCGCCGTGCCCGAGCTTCGGATGCGCGCGGAAGAAGCGGCTCGTGGCGGCATCCGCCGGGCCGGAGAAGCGAAGCACGTCTGCAAGCAGTGTTTCGGTTTGTCCGATCAGAAATCCATGCAGCCTCATGCGCCCTCCCCGGCAATATCGGCAAAGAGCCATTGCGGCTCGGACGGCGTCAGCGCCACGCGCTCGCCTTCGATAGTAAGACGCCCTTCGATGAACCAGCGCACCGCGCGCGGATAAACGACGTGCTCGACCGTGAGCACGCGCGCGGCGAGCGCGGCGGCATCGTCGCCGGCTGCGACCGGCACCGCGCCCTGCGCGACGATCGGCCCATGATCCAGCGTCGGCGTGACGAAATGCACCGTCGCGCCGTGCACGCGCACGCCGGCATCGAGTGCCTGCTGATGCGTGCGCAGCCCCGAAAAACACGGCAGCAACGACGGATGCACATTCAGCATGCGGCCCGCGTAGCGATTCACGAAGCCATCGGTCAGCACGCGCATGAAGCCCGCGAGCACCACCAGATCTGGCTCGAAGCGGTTGATTTCGCGCGCTAGGGCGGCGTCGAACGCGTCGCGGTCGTCGGCGCGATGATCGACCACCGCCGTTTCGATGCCGTTCGCCGCCGCGAAGTTGAGCCCGGCGGCATCCGGCTTATTGGAAATAACCGCGCAGATGCGGGCCGGCCAGCCGTCGCGCGCACAGGCGCGCACGACAGCCTCCATGTTGCTCCCGCGTCCGGAGATCAGAACAACGATTTTTTTCATCCGTGAATTTTATCATTCGGCGATGGCGAAAATCGTGCCAAAAGCCGTCAACGACCCGCGAGCGTCCGTCGCGCGCTCGGCGATTCGTGCAATGCGTTTATAATTTAAAATTTTGTGGCATCACGCCTTGTGGCATCACGCCTTTTCACCAACCACGCCTTATCGTGAGAGTCTTTCGCGGCCTCCCCAATGCCGAGAGCCGGGCGCCCTGCGCGCTGACCATCGGCAACTTCGACGGTGTCCATCGCGGCCATCAGGCTCTGCTCGCTCGCGTGCGCGCCGCCGCCGACGCGCACGGCCTGCCCGTCTGCGTGATGACCTTCGAGCCGCATCCGCGCGAGTTCTTCAATCTCGCCGGTGCGCCGCCGCGCATCGCCATGCTGCGCGACAAGCTGGAGGCACTGCGCACCAACGGCGTCGATCGCGTGGTGGTCGAGCATTTCAACCAGACCTTCGCCAGCCAGTCGCCGGATACGTTCGTGAAGAACGTCATCGTCGATGGCCTACACGCACGCTGGGTCATGGTCGGCGACGACTTCTGCTACGGCGCCAAGCGCGCGGGCAACTTCGATTCGCTCAAGGCCGCCGGCGAGAAATACGGCTTCGAAGTCGAGCAGATGACGACCGTCGCGCATCCGAACGGCGCGCGCATTTCGTCGTCGTCGGTGCGCGCGTCGCTGGTCGCGGGCGATCTGGACGCGGCGCACGTCGCGCTCGGGCGTCCCTACATCATCAGCGGCCATGTCGTGCGTGGCGCGAAGCTCGGCCGCGATCTCGGTTTTCCCACGCTCAATCTGCCGATCCCGCACAAGCGCCCGGCGCTCGCGGGCGTTTTCGTCGTGCGCCTGCACGGCCTTGGCGACGAACCGCTGCCCGCGGTCGCGAGTCTCGGCCTGCGCCCGACCGTCGACGCTTCCGGCCCCGTGCTGCTCGAAGTGTTCGTGCTCGACTGGCATGGCGACGCGTACGGCAAGCTGGTGCGCGTCGAGTTCCTGAAGAAGTTGCGCGACGAGGAAAAGTACGTCGATCTGGAAACGCTCACCCGCGCCATCTCGAACGACGTCGACAACGCGCGCGCGTATTTCGGCCTGCTGCCCGCGAGCAATGCGGGCAGCCGCGCCACCAGCTTCGCCATTTCGGCGACCGATCGAATTAGGTGAGCGGGCGGCGCATCGTTGCGTCGCCCGCTGCCCCGCACTTATCGACACACCGCGCGTCCCGTGCGCGCAGTCTCACCGAATTCCATTTGAGTCACCATGAGCGACAAGAAAGAGAAAGCTTCCTCGAAGTACCCCGTCAACCTGTTCGACACGCCCTTCCCGATGCGCGGCGACCTGCCCAAGCGCGAACCCGCGTGGATCAAGGAATGGCAGGACAACAAGGTCTACGAGAAGATCCGCGCGGCCTCGAAGGGTCGCAAGAAGTTCATTCTGCACGATGGCCCGCCGTATGCGAACGGCGACATCCACTTGGGTCACGCGGTGAACAAAATCCTGAAGGATATGATCGTCAAGGTGCGCAATCTCGCGGGCTTCGACGCGGTCTACGTGCCGGGCTGGGACTGCCACGGCATGCCGATCGAGATCCAGATCGAAAAGCAGTTCGGCAAGACGCTGCCCGCCATCGAAGTGATGCAGAAGGCGCGCGCCTACGCGAGCGAGCAGATCGAGAAGCAGAAGGTCGGCTTCCGTCGACTGGGCGTGCTCGGCGACTGGGACAATCCGTACAAGACTATGAACTTCGCGAACGAAGCGGGCGAAATCCGCGCGCTCGGCAAGATCATGGAAAAGGGCTATGTGTTCCGCGGCCTGAAACCGGTGAACTGGTGTTTCGACTGCGGCTCGGCGCTGGCCGAGGCGGAAGTCGAGTACAAGGACAAGACCGATCCGACCATCGACGTGATGTTCGCGTTCGCTGAGCCGGAAAAGACCGCGCAGGCTTTCGGCCTCGACGCGCTGCCGAAGCAGGACGGCGGCATCGTCATCTGGACCACGACGCCGTGGACCATTCCCGCCAACCAGGCGCTGAACGTGCATCCGGAGATCGTGTACGCGCTCGTCGATACGCCGCGCGGTCTGCTGATCCTCGCGCAGGAGCGCGTCGAAGCGTGTTTGCAGAACTACGGCCTCACGGGCGAGGTCATCGCGACGACGACCGGCGAGAAGCTCGCGAACGTGCGCTTCCACCATCCGCTGTTGGCGGCGCATCCGGGTTACAAGCGCACGTCGCCGGTCTATCTCGGCGACTACGTCACGACCGAAAGCGGCACCGGCGTCGTGCATTTGTCACCAGCGTACGGCGTGGAAGACTTCGTGTCGTGCAAGACGCACGACATGTCGGACTCGGACATCATCAACCCGGTGATGGGCGATGGCCGTTACATCGAATCGCTGCCGCTGTTCGGCGGGCTGTCGATCTGGAAGGCGAATCCGCAGATCGTCGAGGCTCTGGAAGCTACCGGCTCGCTACTCAAGACCGAAAAGTACACGCACAGTTACATGCACTGCTGGCGTCACAAGACGCCGATCATCTATCGCGCGACCTCGCAATGGTTCGCGGGCATGGACGTAACGCCGAAAGACGGCGGCAAGACGCTGCGCGAAACCGCGCTCGAAGGCGTGGAGAACACCGCGTTCTACCCGGCGTGGGGCAAGCAGCGCCTGTTCAGCATGATCGCGAACCGTCCGGACTGGACGCTCTCGCGCCAGCGCCAATGGGGCGTGCCGATGGCGTTCTTCGTGCACAAAGAAACAGGCGAACTGCATCCACGCACGCTCGAATTGCTGGAGAAGGTGGCGAAGCGCGTCGAGGAAAGCGGCATCGAAATCTGGCAGAAGCTCGATCCGCGCGAACTACTCGGCGACAACGCCAACATGTACGAGAAGAACCGCGACACGCTCGACGTTTGGTTCGATTCCGGCACGACGCACTGGCACGTGCTGCGCGGCTCGCACAAAGATTTGCTGCAATTCCCGGCCGATCTCTATCTCGAAGGCTCGGACCAGCATCGCGGCTGGTTCCATTCGTCGTTGTTGACCGCTTCGATGCTCGATGGCCGCCCGCCGTATGACGCGTTGCTCACGCACGGCTTCACCGTGGACGGCGAAGGCCGCAAGATGTCGAAGTCGCTCGGCAACGGCGTGGACCCGCACGAGGTGTCGAATCGTCTTGGCGCGGAAATCATCCGCCTGTGGATCGCTTCGACGGATTATTCGGGCGAGCTCGCGATCTCAGAAGAAATTCTCAAGCGCGTGACGGAGACGTACCGCCGTATCCGCAACACGCTGCGCTTCCTGCTCGCGAATCTTTCGGACTTCGACTTCGAAAAGAACGCGCTGCCGGTGGAAGACTGGCTCGAGATCGATCGTTACGCGATCGCGCTGACGCGCAACCTGCAGGACGACGCGCTCGCGCACTACGAGAAGTACGAGTTCCATCCGGTCGTCGCGAAGATCGCGACGTTCTGCTCGGAAGATCTCGGCGGCTTCTATCTCGATGTGCTGAAGGACCGTCTCTACACGACCAAGGCGGATTCGCGCGAGCGCCGCAGCGCGCAAACCGCGCTGTTCCATATCGCGCACGGTCTGCTGCGTCTGGTCGCGCCGTATCTGTCGTTCACGGCGGAAGAAGCGTACAAGGTGCTCAAGCCGGGTCAGGACACGATCTTCACCGAGGTCTACACCCAGTATCCGGATATCGCGAACGGCGGCGAGTTGCTCGACAAGTGGACACTCATCCGCAACGCGCGCGGCGACGTGACCAAGGCGCTGGAAGAAGCACGCACGGCGAACCAGATCGGCTCGTCCCTGCAGGCGGAAGTCGTGGTGCACGCGAGCGGCGCGCGTTACGATGCGCTGACCAGTCTGGAAGATGCATTGCGCTTCGTGCTGATCACCTCGTCGGCCAAGGTCGAGAAAGTGGCGAGCAAAGCGGAAGAAGGCGTCGATGTCACGGCATCGAGCTATCTGAAATGCGAGCGCTGCTGGCATTGTTGCGCGGACGTCGGCTCGCATGCCGAACATCCGGGACTGTGCGGCCGCTGCTTCTCCAACCTGTACGGCACCGGCGAAACGCGAGACGCGGCATAAATGGCTCGATCGATGGCGAAACAAACTACCAGCAGCGCGGGCGGCTCGCTTGCTCCGTGGATCGGCGTCGCGCTGATCGTAATCCTGTTCGACCAGTTGACGAAGATCGTGATGCAGAAGGTCTTCGCCTACGGCGAGCCGCATCCGCTCACGCCGTTCTTCAACCTGATCCTCGTCTATAACAAGGGCGCGGCGTTCAGCTTCCTCGCCATGGCGGGCGGCTGGCAGCGCTGGGCGTTCACGGCGCTGGGCGTGCTCACGGCCGTCGTGATCTGCTATCTGTTGAAGAAGCATTCCGGCCAGCGGCTGTTCTGCACGGCGCTCGCGCTCATCATGGGCGGCGCGATCGGCAATGTGATCGACCGATTGATGTACGGCCATGTGATCGATTTTCTCGATTTCCACCTGAAGGCGTGGCACTTCCCCGCCTTCAATATTGCCGACAGCGGCATTACGGTCGGCGCGGTGCTGTTGATCATCGACGAACTGCGGCGGGTGCGCGGATCGCGATGAAGTCCCCGGCGCGGTTCCTTTTCCGGAACCGCGTTTTTTCTTGTGACGGAGGCAATTTGGAACTCGCGGGTAAGCATCTCGTTCTTGGCCTGACCGGCGGCATCGCCTGCTACAAGATCGCCGAACTCACGCGGCTGCTGATCAAGGGCGGCGCGACCATGCAGATCGTAATGACCGAGGCGGCCACGCAGTTCATCGCGCCCGTCACGATGCAGGCCTTGTCCGGCCGTCCGGTGTATGTGTCGCAGTGGGATGCGCGCATGCCGAACAACATGCCGCACATCGATCTCTCGCGCGAGGCGGATGCCATCGTCATCGCGCCCGCGTCCACCGATTTCATGGCCAAGCTCGCGCACGGCATGTGCGATGACCTGCTGTCCACGCTGTGCATCGCGCGGGATTGCCCGCTGCTCGTCGTCCCCGCGATGAATCGCCAGATGTGGCAGAATCCGGCCACGCAGCGCAACGCCACGCAACTGCGCGCGGATGGCGTGGAAGTGCTCGGGCCGAATTCCGGCTCGCAGGCGTGCGGCGAAGTCGGCGATGGCCGCATGATCGAACCGGCCGCCTCGTTCGAAGCGATCTGCGCGTTCTTCCAGCCGAAGATCCTGCGCGGGCAACGCGTGTTGATCACCGCCGGACCGACCTTCGAGCCGCTCGATCCGGTGCGCGGCATTACCAATCGCTCGTCGGGCAAGATGGGTTTCGCGCTCGCGCGCGCGGCGGCGCAGGCGGGCGCGGACGTGCATCTGGTGGCCGGTCCGGTTGCGCTGGAAACACCGTGGGGCGTGTATCGCGAAGATGTGCAAACCGCGCAGCAGATGCACGACGCCGTCATGCAGGCCACGCCCGACACGGATATTTTCATCGCGGTGGCGGCGGTCGCGGACTGGCGCGTCGATCACGTGAGCAAGCACAAGATCAAAAAGACCGGCGACGGTTCATTGCCCACGTTCAGCTTCGTCGAGAATCCCGACATTCTCGCGACGGTCGCCAAGCTGGCGAATCCGCCGTACTGCGTGGGCTTTGCGGCAGAAAGCGGCGATCTCGAAGTGCACGGCGAAGAGAAGCGCAAGCGCAAGAACGTGCCGCTGCTGATCGGCAATCTCGGGCCGCTGACCTTTGGGCGCGACGACAACGAAGTCGTGCTGTTCGAAGCCTCGGGCGTGACGCCCGTGCCGCGCGCCGACAAACGCGATCTCGCGCGCACGCTGATTGCGGAAATCGTGAAACGTGCGCCTAAGACCGGCGGGCCGCTGCTGTCATGACCAGACTCTCCATTCTCGACCAAACGCCGGTCATCCACGGTCATTCCACTGCGGACGCCATCGCCGCGACGCTCGACCTCGCGCAGCTCGCCGACGATCTCGGCTATACGCGCTACTGGTACGCGGAGCATCACGGCTTATACGGTGTGTCGAATCCGTGTCCGGAGGTGATGCTCGCGCGCATCGGCAATCTGACGAAGCGCATCCGCATAGGCTCGGGCGGCGTGATGCTGCCGTATACTCGCCGTTCAAGGTGACCGAGCAGTTTCTGATGCTGGAAGCGCTGTTTCCGAATCGCGTGGACTTGGGCGTCGGGCACGCGCCGGGTGGCGACATGTGCACAGCGCAGGCGTTCGCGGCGGACTCGTACAATCGCGGCGACGTGCTCCCGCAGCAGGTAGCGGAACTGATCGCGCGGTTTGACTGGCAAGCTCCCCGACGACTCGCTCGCGCGCGGCGTGCTGCTGCAGCCGCAAATCGACACGCGCCCCGAACTGTGGATGCTCGGTTCGTCCGACTTCGGTGGCCTGCTCGCCCGCGCAGCTCGGCATTCGCTTCGCGTTCGCGCATTTCATCAACGCGCAGGTCGGGCATTTCGTGGCGGAAGTGTATCGCGAGCGCTTCACGCCGGGTCACGAAGCGAAGCTTTATCTCGCGGCTGCGATCTTCGTCATCTGCGCGGATACCGATGAAGAGGCGCAAGCGCTGGAAAAGGCCGTCGATCTGCGCCGCGTGCAAATGGCGTATGACCTGAATCAGAATCAGGCGATTCCGTCGAGCGAGCAAGGCGTCGAGCAGCAATACGGCGAGCGCGAACGCGCGGTCATCTCGCATGAGAAGGCGTGCAGCATCATCAGCACGCCGGAACGCGTGACCGAGCAGATTCAGATACTCCAGCAACGCTTCGACGCCGATGAACTCATCGTGCTGACGGTCGCCGGCAGTTACGCCGCGCGTGCGCTTCCCTATCAACTTCTGGTCGAAGCCTTCGAACTCGGCCGAACGCTTGAACCCGGTTTCAATCCGGATCTCTTCCAGACTGAGCACATGAAACTCGACGTCAAGATTCTTGATGCGCGCATGCGCGAATTCATGCCCGCCTACGCCACGCCCGGCAGCGCGGGCCTCGACCTGCGCGCCTGCCTCGATGTGCCGATGGTGATCGAGCCGCATCAGACCGTGCTCGTGCCGACCGGCTTCGCGATCCATCTAGCCGACCCCGGCTATGCCGCCATGATCGTGCCGCGCTCGGGTCTGGGCCACAAGCACGGCATCGTGCTCGGCAATCTCGTCGGTCTGATCGATTCGGATTACCAAGGTTAACTGATGGTCTCGACGTGGAATCGCGGCGACACGGCTTTCACGCTCAATCCGATGGAACGGCTCACGCAGATGGTCATCGTGCCGGTGGTACAGGCGAACTTCAACATCGTCGAAGATTTCGAAGCTAGCGAGCGCGGCACGGGTGGGTTCGGCAGTACGGGCAAGCACTGAATCTTTGAGGCATAGAAAACAACGCGGTAAAAACCGCGCCCAGACTGCTGACAAAGCCCTGGCTTCGCCCCCAGGGCTTTGTCGTTAAATGAGC
>LFJI01000005.1 GCA_001235855.1 Candidatus Burkholderia brachyanthoides | reverse complement strand
TTAAACAGATGTCCATATTGCTGTGCTACCTCAAATGTTTTGTGACATAGTAGTAGTACTAGGTGGAGGAAGTGGTGACGCCAAGCCTAGTCCGGTGCCGGAACCGAGTCTCGCGCAGAAGTAAAAACACTAAAGCCCTGCTTCAAGAAGGGCTTTAGTGTTAGTGAGCGCTGGGAGACAATTGTTCGGGTGCGTGAACATATGTCTTCGATTTCAGGCCATTTATCCGTTGCATCCCGATCTTTAAAATTCAGAGCCTTGGAAAGGGAAGCGGGTAATGAAAGCCATGATCGCAAGACAACTGTATCAGCCGGCGGTGGTGTTGCCACTGCTGCTGTTGACGCGCCTGATGGTCCCGCATGATTTCAATCTGACGCAGGTGATGTTCGTCGTTATGCTGAAGGGATCGCAACAGGCATTCCATTTCATGTGTGACGCGATGCCGCGTTTGCGCGGCGGCGATGACCGGCACGTCGCCTGCCGCAACTGCTGCTAAAGCGGTTTTAGCGCTTCGCCTTAAAGCTTATATCGCCGATCGATCAATACACTTCAGGCACATACATCTCTTCGGGCACCGGCTGGCGCAGGTAATCCGGATTGAACACACGCTCGGACAAGTCGATCGGCTGATGCTCGACATCGTGGTGATACGGTACCTGGCTCAACAAGTGGTGAATGCAGTTGAGGCGCGTGCTTCTTGTCGACGGCCTGCAGGACCCACCACGCGCTTCCGGAATATTCGTGCGGTTCGTGCGGTTCAGCATGGTCTCTTTAGCGGCCGTATAGGCTTCCCTGCGGCGACGGCTAGATCCATCGGGCTCGGTTTCCACTGCTTGAGCGGATCTTCGATACGTGCCTGGAAGCGCACTTCCTGTTCGTCATCGGTGATCGATTAGCAGTACTTGACGATCTGGATGCCGCTGCGTACCAGCATCTTCTCGAACTCGGGAACCGAGCGGAAGAACTCTTCATACTCTTCGTCGGTGCAGAAGTGCATCACGCGTCCGACGCCCGCGCGGTTGTACCAGCTACGGTCGAACAGCACGATTTCGCTGGCGGCCGGCAGGTGCGAAACATAACGCTGGAAATACCATTGCGTGCGTTCGCGGTTGTTCGGCGCGGGCAGTGCCGCCACACGGCACACACGCGGATTCAGACGCTGCGTGATGCGCTTGATCGCGCCGCCCTTGCCGGCGGCGGCGTCGCGGCCTTCGAACAGCACGATGAGGCGATGCCCCATATGCACGACCCAGTCCTGCAGCTTGACGAGTTCGCCTTGCAGACGGAAAAGCTCGCGGAAATAAGTCTTGCGCAGCAGGCGGTCTTCATCGGTAAAAACCGTGTCACCATCGATGAAGCGATCGTCGACCTCCATCGACCTCCATTTCGAACTCTTCGTCGTAGATGTCGATCAGGTCCGCATGGAAACGGTGCTGTTTTTCCGAGGTGTTCATCTTAGAGGGCTTCGTGGTCATGCAATGTTCAATGGTTTGCGGCGCGGGTCGGCTAATATATGACGCTATTTGATTGCAGTGATATGACACTTTCATCATGGAAAGCTTAGGCTCGATATCGGTGCCGAGTTTTGCAACGCTAGAATGTTCCGGTACTTCGGTGGCAATCCAGTTAAAAGAATGGAGACGTTACGCACGATAACCGACACGACCCGCATGATTCCGACCTTCGACGCCGCGCGCACCGCGCAGCTCGTCCCTTATGACTGTCTCGTCGATACGCTCGCCGCGACCATGCTCGACTATGCCGCAGGCCGCATAGAAAGCCCGGAGCGCATGGTGGTGCCGCTGTCGCAGGGTGGCGTGATGTTGTCGATGCCCGCCACCGCATCCGACCTTGCGATGCACAAACTTGTCAACGTGTGCCCCGGCAATGGCGCGCTCGGCTTGCCGACCATCCATGGGCAAGTGACCGCGTTTGATGCGATCACAGGTGTTCCGCAATTCATGCTCGACAGCCCGACCGTGACGGGGCGGCGCACGGTTGCCGTGTCGATGCTCGCCGTGCGTGCATTGGCGCTGCATCCTCCGCAGGACGTGCTGTTAATTGGCACCGGCAAACAGGCCGCGTATCACCTCGAAGCACTCGCGAGCGTCTACCCCGATGCGCGGCATTCCGGCATTCATGTGTTGGGTTCGAAGGCGGAGCGCGCCCGCGCGTTTTGTGCGGCGCATGCCGATGTATCGCCGCAGCTTGCGGCGCTCGACAACCCAGCCATTCCCGATGCGATCGATGTGGTCATCGCCACGACGACCAGCAAGACGCCCGTTTATACGCTGCCGGCAAGAGCGGGGCGCCTCGTGATCGGCGTGGGCGCGTTCACGGTGGACGTCGCCGAAATCGCCGCGCCGACTGTGCTGGCGAGCACGCGCTATGTCGACGATCTCGCCGGCGCGCGGCACGAGGCAGGTGACTACATTCTCGCCGGCGTCGGCTGGGACACGGTGCTGCCGTTCGCGCAAGCGCTGACATCGCCCAAGGAAATCGCCGGGCCGGTGATGTTAAAATTGATCGGATGCGCAGCCTGGGAGGGATCTCGCGGCATGCCGCGTGGCGCACGCGGTTTTGTCGGATGAAAGCTGACGCCGCACGCTCGTTCGACTGCGGCTGTGCGACAACGTGGAACGGACCTTGCTTATTGCTTGACGGAACGGCGCCATGTGCGCGCCATGGCAATCGAGCTAGCGAACCCATTCATGAACAGTCGACACGATACCCGTTGGACCCCGTGGCACCCGGCTCACGAGGACGGACATGAAGGCGCGGGCGGCGCGCGGGCAAGCAGCCCCGTCGCTCACGCGAGTGCCGCGCCGCCCGCCGCTTACTTTATTTCCGTGCTGGAGCTGGCGACAGGCGAGAAGCTCGGCAATGACGAGCGCCTGTGCGCGGTGGCGATGCTCGAATCGCAATTCGGCGCGGGCAGGCCGCGCACGCTCAAGGAAGCCGTTCGAATTTGCGCGGCGGCGATCGACTCGACGACCTTGCAGCGCATGGCACGCGGCGCAAAGGCCTGAGCGCGCTGCGCAATCACTCGGACGATTGCCCTTCGAGAAGCGCGTTTTTTCACATTCGTGTAAAACGCGCGTGGTCCGAGGGCGGGTTAAGCCCGAGTGCGCACCCTCGGCTCGTCATTTGACCGTCTAAATCACCTCGAAGCCCTCGAACTCGGGATGCCCGAGATAGATCTGACGTGTTTCGCCGCCCGCATTGCGATGCGCCGCGCGAAAGGCGCCGGAGCGCGTCCAGTCCTCGAACGCCGCGTGATTCGCCCAGATCGTATGGCTCGAATAGAGCACGTGATCGTCGCGCGCCGGCCCCTTCAGCAGATGAAATTCGACGAAGCCCGGCACATCCTTGAGATAAGTGTCGCGGCTGGTCCAGAGCTTTTCGAAATCGGCTTCGGCGCCGGGCACGATCTTGAAGCGATTCATAGCGATATACATGTCGATGCGATTCCTTTTCCTTGAATGATTGAGCCTTGAGCTTCTTTAACGCCGGAGCTCGACCAGCGTCGTAAAGCCGCCAAAAACATGCGTTGTGGATCGAAAGGCGTCTCGCCTTTTTCCATCATGGCCTTGAGACGCGGATCTTCCATGACTTTGGCATTGACCTGATCGCGCATTTCGCGCGATTCGTAGACGATACACGAGAATACGACGGTTTCTTCGCCTTCCTTCAGTTGAACGCTCTGCGGAAACGAGGTCAGCTTGCCGGGTTTGACGTCATCCGCCACGGTTTCGACGAGAAATGTAGCGCACCGTGTTCGAGCCATACTTTTCCGGCCGCCTCGGCCAGTTTGCGAGACGCATCGATCTTATCGAGCGGCACCGGGACGACGAAACCATCTACGATGACCGTCTCCTTGAAAGTGTGATGCTTACTTGGAGCCTACAGCGGTGCGCGAAGTTAAGGCGGCAATTCGATCGACCATGATGTGCGATAATCGAGTACCGTGCACGAGAGGTGCACGAGAGCGGCACGATATCCATTTTAAACACCGAGTCGAACGGACGCGCCGTGATCAGCGCGACGGCCGCCTTGACGACGATCGCATGCGTGACGACGACGCGATTCGCCCCATCTCGCTTCAGGCGTTCCAGCGCCTGCTCCACGCGCGCCGATAGCATCGCGATGCTTTCCCCGCCATGCGGGCACGCGTGCGGATCGGCAAGCCATGCGGCGATGCCTTCGGGCTCGTTTGCGCTGATATCGCGTATCGAGAGGCCGCGCCATCGTCCGTAGTCGAGGTCGTCGAATACGGCATCGACTTCATAAGCGCTGCGCTCGTCAACAGCTTCGCGGTCTCTTGCGCGACCCTTGCGGGACTGGCCGACACAAGAGACCCGCCAAAGCAGGTACGTGCAATCCTTCAATGGCCTCCATGCTTTCCTTTCATCGCCGGTGGGGAAACGAGCGGTTTTCATCGCGCGCGTGGCCGCGTGAGTCAGAAGAATAATTTCCAAGGAAAATAACCGTAACTGGGCGTAACTGGGCGGATTTTCGTTCGCTTTACTTTGCCGCCAATCCTCATAAAATGGCAAGCGCGCAGTGCGAGGAAGCCGGTGTGAATCCGGCACGGTCGCGCCACTGTAAGCAATTCGCTTCATCACGACGCCGCAAGTCAGACCCTGCTGCATGTTCTTCGTCAACGGGACGCGCATTTTCCTCTGGAGAACCTCTATGAATGCTTCCAATCCGGTTTTATCTGCCGCGCCGCTTTCCTCCGGCCTCGATGCACCCGTTCCCCTTCCGGTGCGCGAGGTGTTGCCCTGGGCCGTGTTCATCGGCCTCATCATGCTGATCGCCATCTATTTCGTCGGCGCGGAGCAGGGTGCGACCTCGATTTTCTCCGGCATGTACATCCACGAATTCATCCATGACGGCCGGCATCTGCTCGGCTTTCCCTGCCACTGAGGAAGGACGATGATTCGCAATTTGCTGGTACGCGGCATGATCGCGGGACTCGTCGCGGGCCTGCTGGGCTTCGGCTTTGCGCGCACGTTCGGTGAGCCATCGGTCGCGCGCGCCATTGCGTTCGAAGCGGCGCATGAGCATGAGGAAGCGCCCGCGCCCGAGCATCACCATGACGAAGCGGGCAATGCCTCGGCGGCGCAAAGCCACCAACACGATCACGGTGACGAAGAACTCGTGAGCCGCGGAACGCAGGCGGGCCTCGGTCTGCTAACGGGCGTGGCAGTGTTCGGCACCGCGCTGGGTGGATTGTTCTCGCTGGTATTCGCGTTCGCTTATGGACGGCTCGGCCATCTGCGCGTACGCGGCGCGTCGGCATTGCTTGCGCTGTTCGGCTTTGTGAGCGTGGCGGTCGTACCGTTCCTGAAGTACCCGCCCAATCCGCCCGCCGTGGGCAATCCGGATACCATCGGGCCCCGCACGGCATTGTTCTTCATCATGATCGCGATTTCTATCGCTTCGGCCGTGTTCGCGGTATGGCTGCAAACGCGCATGCGTGCGAACAAGGGCGAATGGAACGCGACCCTCATCGCGGGCGCGGCGTATATCGTGCTGATCGGCATTGCGATCGCGGTCTTGCCACGCTTCGATGAAGTGCCGGCGGATTTTTCTGCGACGCTGTTGTGGAATTTCCGGCTTGCTTCGGTAGGCATTCAGGCGATCATCTGGACCACGCTCGGTCTGCTATTCGGTGCGCTTGCGGCACGCGAACTTGAGCGTCCGGCGGTCAAGCGATTGGCCGTGGCTTAAAAGGGGGTTTAGCTTCGCTTAGAAAAAATGCCCCTAAGGCTCGTAACTCAAACGTGCGCGGCGCGCCGCGAGCAAGTCTTCCAGCACGACGCGCCTGGCGGCATTGTCCATCCGTTTTGAAATGCTTGGGCTTCTTCTATAGCAACCCGTGCAGAGACCCAGCACCTGATCGATCCTGCCATACGTTGGTGCAAGGTGAGCCGAGCGGCGATTGCGTTCTGGCGCGTTCCACCGTGTAGGCGAAATCGAATGGAGGCTTGTGCTGCGTCATAGCGGTTCACCGCGAAACACTGCGGCAGTGGCTGCCGGGTTGGAGGGCCAGTAAGCGTGCATGTACGTGGCGGCGATTGTACCGTGACGGTATAGCGCTTCACCTGCCGCGCCGGTCGTTGCGTGCGAGGCGGTCAGCACCGGCGTGAGAGATGTATCGAGCGTCGAGTAATGGAAGGTGTGCCCGGTCAGCAAGCCGTGCGAGGTTTCTACGGCCTGCATGGCGAGACGCGCGAGGCGGCGCTGCATTGTCGCATCGCCGGGCAAAAGTCCGAGCATCGCGTGACGCATGCCTTCGAGATCGGTCAGCGAATCGAGCAGATACAGCATGCCGCCGCATTCCGCGACGATGGTCCTTCCGCGTCGCACGTGCAATGCGATGGATTCGCGCGTGCAGGCATTATTCGCAAGCGCCGCTGCATGCAGTTCCGGATAACCGCCGGGTAGATAAAGCGCATCGGCATCGGCGGGGATGGGTTCGTTCGCGAGCGGCGAGAACGTGCTGACGCTCGCTCCAAGCGCTTGCAGCAGATCGACATTCGCCGGATAGACGAAGGAAAATGCGGCATCGCGCGCCATCGCGACATAGAGCCCTTCCAGCAATCGCGGCGGCGCATCGAGGACGCCCTCTTCGAAATTAACCGGCGCGGGCAGTTCGGCAAGCGAGGTCGCGGCGATGGCGTCGGCGGCGCGATCGAGCCGCGCATCGAGACTCGCCACTTCGCTCGTCTGCGTGAGACCGAGATGGCGCTCGGGCAGGGCGATATCGTCTGCATTCGACAGATGCCCGCAATAGCGCAAGCCTTCGGGAATGGCTTCGGAGAGCATCTGCGCATGGCGCGCCGACGCCACGCGATTGGCCAGCACGCCATGAAACGCGAGCCCCGCGCGATAGTTCGCCAGTCCGAACGCGATCGCGCCGAAGGTCTGCGCCATGCCGTGCGCGCCGATCACCGCGAGCACCGGCACGCCGAACGCGGCGGCGAGATCGGCGCTGCTCGGCGTGCCGTCGAACAGGCCCATCACGCCTTCGATGAGGATCAGGTCCGCGTCGCGCGCGGCTTGCGCGAGCAGTGCGCGGCAGGCCTCGCGCCCGACCATCCACAGATGCAGCGAATACACGGGCGCGCCGCTCGCGCGCTCGAGAATCATCGGATCGAGAAAATCAGGGCCGGTCTTGAAGACGCGCACCTTCAATCCGCGCAGGGCGTGATGACGCGCAAGCGCCGCCGTCAAAGTGGTCTTGCCTTGATGCGACGCGCTCGCGCCGATAAACAGAGCAGGGCAGGCGGGCATCGCGTCAGTATTCGACGCCGCGTTGCGCCTTCACACCCTGCTCGCGATACGGATGCTTGACGAGTCGCATTTCGGTGACGAGATCGGCCATCTCAACGAGCGCATCGGGCGCATGCCGCCCGGTCACGACGACATGCAGCATGGCGGGCCGCGCCGCGAGCACGGCGAGCACTTCATCGAGTGGAAGGTATTCGTACTTGAGCACGGTATTGAGTTCGTCGAGCACGACCATCTGATAGTCGCCGCTCTCGATCATGCGCCGCGCCTCGTCCCAGCCCTTACGCACGGTGGCGATATCGGCATCGCGATTCTGCGTGTTCCAGGTGTAGCCGTCGCCCATCGTGACGAAATCGCACTGCGCGATTGCCCCCAGAAAATCGCGCTCCGACGTATGCAAAGCGCCCTTGATGAACTGCACGACGCCGAGCTTCATGCCGTGCCCGAGCACGCGCACGGCCATGCCGAACGCGGCGGTGGTCTTGCCCTTGCCGTTGCCGGTATTGACGATCAACAGGCCCTTCTCGTGATCGGCGGTGGCCTGCTTTTTCTCGTGGCCTTCTTTGCGACGCTGCGACATGCGCAGATGCGATTCGGTATCGGTCTTCATGCTTCGTTGTTCGATGACGTTCGTGCAATGGCGACGGTCACACCGTCTTTGACGGTCTTATGGACGAGGAGCGTCGCGCTCGCGCCACCCGCAATCAACGCGCAAGGCTCGCACACACCGTCCACGTTCATGGCTTGGCACGCCTGAGCCGACGGCTCGCACGTCACGCTGGAAATTTCATTCGCGCCAAAAAAATGCAAAGGCAGGCGATGACGCTCGCCAAACGCAATCAGACCCGCTTCGTCACGCTTGGCTTCGATACTCGCGACACATGCGATATCCGCAAACGCCAGAGAGTCGCCGAGCGAGAGCCGTATAGCACGTTCGATCGCATCGACGCTCGCGCCGCGCTTGCATCCCACGCCGATAACGAGGGCCGGTCTCATGGACGAGCAGAATCAAAAACGAGGAAACATATCAAGTCAAAAGTCGCGGAAGACAGGCATGGGGACGTCGAGTGTGCGCGCCAAAGATACCACAACGCATACGTGTTGAATGGCCCTGCGAAACCGCGTGTTTCCTTGACGCTCACGCCTCCCGGGCCTAAACTTTTATTTTGTTTGGATGCTCGCGCGCAGTTAAACGGGAAGCAGAAGGCACGTCGTGTGAACCATGTGGCGCCGAACTGCGCTGCTCCCGCAACGGTGAATGATCCGCCCCGCCATCGTACGAATGTGTACGCGTGCGGCAAACTGGTTCAAGGCCACTGCGCCTGCGTCGCGTGGGAAGGCGAACCGACCCAATCGTCAGCCCGGATACCGGCCAGACCATGAGCGGGATCGCTGTCGCGGGAATGCGGCGCGGCCCAAAATCCAATCACGCGCGCCGCTTCGTCGCTTTCGTCCGATCGCAACATGCTTCGGCACGCGCATACGATGCCCGGAGCAACAATGCAGACTCGCAAGATTCCCGTGACGGTGGTCACTGGCTTTCTCGGCAGTGGCAAGACCACGCTGATGCACCATATCCTTTCCAACGCGCAAGGCTTGCGCATCGCGGTGATCGTCAACGAGTTCGGCGAATTGGGTATCGACGGCGAGATTCTCAAGGGTTGCGGCATCGGCTGCGACGACGAGGCGGGCTCGGACGATCGCAATCTCTACGAGCTTGCCAACGGCTGCCTGTGCTGCACCGTGCAGGAAGAGTTTTATCCGGTCATGGAGCAACTGGTCGAACGCCGTGACAAGATCGATCACGTGCTGATCGAAACCTCGGGCCTGGCGCTGCCCAAGCCGCTCGTGCAGGCGTTCAACTGGCCGTCGATCCGCAACGCCTTCACGGTCGATGCGGTGGTCACGGTGGTCGATGGTCCCGCCGCCGCAAACGGCCAGTTCGCGGCAAACCCCGTCGCGGTCGATGCGCAACGCAAGGCGGACCCGAACCTCGATCACGAATCGCCGCTCCATGAGCTGTTCGAAGATCAGTTGTCGTCGGCAGATCTCGTCATCGTCAACAAGACCGATCTGATGGATGCGCAAGCGCTCGCCAAAGTCGAAGCGCTCGTGCGTCCCGAACTGTCCGCCAAAGTGAAGATCGTGCCCGCGCAAATGGGCAAGCTCGACGTGCACACGCTGCTCGGCCTGCAAGCGGTATCGGAAGAAACCATTCATTTGCGCCACGACCATCGCGGCTCGGCGGATGAAGAAGGCCATGCCGATCACCATCACGACGAGTTCGACTCGATCGTCGTGCAGGCGAAGGTAGAATCGCGCGAGCAGGCCATCGCGGCCTTGCATACGCTGGTGGAGCGGCACGCGATCTATCGCGTGAAAGGCTTCGCGGCGCTGCCGGGCGCGGCCATGCGGCTCGTCGTGCAAGGCGTGGGCAAACGCTTCGACAGTTACTTCGACCGGCGCTGGCAAGCACAGGAAGACGCAAGCATGAGCCGCTTCGTGCTAATCGGCGAAGACCTCGAGCGCGAGGTCATGCAACGCGCCTTCGATGCCGCGCTTGCTGCGGCGCCCGTGCAGGCCTGACGTCATGCATCTGCTGCGCACAATGCCGGGCGGTTTCGTCGACGACACGCAAGGCGTCGTGCGGATCGACCAGACACGCGCGCCCATCGTCGTGATGAGTTCGGCGGATACCACGCTCGCACTGCTTGCGAGCATCGTGCCGCGTCTGGAGGCGGGTTTTCCTGAAGTGCGGCTCGTCAATCTCGCGTACTTGCGTCAGCCCGCATCGGTCGATTTCTATATAGACGATGTATTGCGTCACGCGCAGGCGGTCATCGTCGATCATCTGGGCGGCGAGTCGTATTGGCCATATGGTATCGAACGCGTGGTCGCGCTTGCGCGGCGCGAAAAGCAAATGCTCGCGATGTTCTCCGGCGACCTGAGCGACGACCCCAATCTCATCGGCAAGAGCACGGTGGATGGCGCGTTCTGCTGCGAGTTGTCGCGTTATCTGCGCGAGGGCGGCGCGCGCAATGCCGAGGCGTTCCTGCGCGCCATCGCATGTCGTGCGCTTGGCTTCGGCCGCGAACCGCAGCCGCCGAGCCACTTGCCAACGGTCGCGATCTATCATCCCGAGCGCGAGATCGCATCGGTCGAAGACTGGCAAGCGCGTTGGACCGAAGGCGCGAGCGTCGTGGCCGTGCTGTTTTATCGCGCGCATCTGCAGGCGGGCAACACGGCCGTGTTCGATACGCTCATCGATGCGCTCGAAGCGGAAGGCCTCAATCCGTTGCCGATCGCCATTTCATCGCTCAAGGACGAAGTGAGCCGCGAAGTCGTTGCACGCGTTTGCGCGTCGCAACGCGTGGTGCTGGTCTTGAACACGACCGCGTTCGCCGCGAGCGTGATCGGGGAGACGGAGAGTTTCGAGGTTGCGGGCGATGCGCCTGTGATGCAGGTCATTCTGAGCGGTGGCAATCGTGAAGACTGGCAAAAGGACAATCACGGCCTTCATGCGCGCGATATCGCGATGCACGTGGCGCTGCCCGAAGTGGACGGCCGCATCATCACGCGTGCGATCAGCTTCAAGGGCCTCGCGTATCACTGCAAGCATACGCAGGTGGATGTGGTGCGTTATCAGGCCGACGACGAGCGTGTGCGCTTCGTCGCGGAACTGAGTCGCCGCTGGTGCGTGCTGCGGTCCACGCCGAACGCGCACAAGCGCATTGCGCTCGTGCTGGCGAACTATCCCGCGAGCGAAGGGCGCATAGGCAACGGTGTGGGGCTCGATACGCCGGCATCGGCCATCGGCATTTTGTCGATGCTCGCGCGCGAGGGCTATCGCGTGGGCGACATTCCCGCCGATGGCGATGCGCTCATCGACGCGCTCACGCAAGGTGTGACCAACGATCCCGTCGTGCGCGATCTGCGGCCCGCGCTGCAGAGCCTCTCGCTCGAAGATTACTTCGATGCCTACCGCGCGTTGTCGCCGGATGTGCGGCAAGTGCTCGAAGCACGCTGGGGGGCGCCCGAAGACGACCCGACCGTGAGACGCGGCCGCTTCATGATCGCGGGCATGCGCTGCGGGGAAGTCTTCATCGGCATTCAGCCGTCGCGTTCGCGCGAGCGCAACGATTACGCAAGTTATCACGACGCCGAACTCGTGCCGCCCCATGCCTATCTCGCGTTTTACTTCTGGCTGCGGCTGCGCTTCGGCATCGACGCGGTCGTGCATGTGGGCAAGCACGGCAATCTGGAATGGCTACCGGGCAAGAGCGTCGCGCTGTCGGCATCGTGCTGGCCGGACCTCGTTCTCGGTCCGATGCCGCATTTCTATCCGTTCATCGTCAACGATCCCGGCGAGGGCAGTCAGGCGAAGCGGCGCGCGCAGGCGGTCATCATCGGTCATCTGATGCCGCCGCTCACGCGCGCGGAAAACTACGGGCCGTTGCAGGACCTCGATCGTCAGGTCGACGAATACTACGAGGCCCTGATGGTCGATGCGCGACGCGCGAAGCTGCTGCGCATGTCGATCCTGCGAACGATCGTCGAACAGCGTCTGCATGAAGACCTTGGCATCGATGCGCCGCGCGATTCCGCAGGCGAAGATGCGCTGCTCACGCGCGCGGACGCCTATCTTTGCGAACTGAAGGAAGCGCAGATTCGTGACGGTCTGCATGTGTTCGGCCTGTCGCCGCAAGGCCGGCAAAGGCGCGATACCGTGCTTGCGCTAGGGCGTTTTCCCATCGGCGACGGACGCGGCGCGAACGCGAGCCTCGTCACCGCGCTTGCGCGCGACCTGCAACTCGGCGACGCGTTCGATCCGCTCGATGCGGACTGGTCCACGACGTGGCAAGGTCCGCGTCCGGCCGAGTTGATCGCGCAAAGCGATGCGCCGTGGCGTCATCATGGCGATGCGCGCGAACGTCTCGAATGCTACGCGCTGCATCTTCTCGAACACGACGCAGCCGCGCCGGGGCCGCATAGCGCACTCGTGCTTGAACGCTTGCGTGGCGATGTGCTGCAACGGCTCGACGCATGCGGCAAGCAGGAGTTGTTGCAACTGAAGCGCGGACTCGAAGGCCGTCTCGTGCCGCCGGGTCCGAGCGGTTCGCCCTCGCGAGGCCGTCCCGATGTGCTGCCTACAGGGCGCAATTTCTATTCGGTCGATACGCGCGCGTTGCCGACTCAATCTGCCTGGTCGCTCGGTCTCAAGTCCGCGAATGCGCTGGTCGAGCGCCATGTGCAGGATCACGGCGACTATCCGCACGCTATCGGCTTGTCGGTGTGGGGCACGGCGACCATGCGCACTGGCGGCGACGATATCGCACAGGCCTTCGCGCTGATCGGCGTGCGGCCGAAATGGGCAGCGGGCAGTCATTGCGTGACAGATTTCGAGATTCTGCCGATCTCGATCTTCAACCGGCCGCGCATCGACGTGACCTTGCGCGTATCGGGCTTCTTCCGCGATGCCTTCGCGAACCTGATGCATCTCTTCGATGCCGCCGTGCAAGCCGTCGCCGAACTCGACGACGAACCCGAGGATGTGAACCAGATCCGCGCGCGCATCCTTCGCGAACGCGACGAACTGATCGCGCGCGGCATCGATGCGCAGGACGCGCGCCGCCGCGCCGGCTGGCGCGTCTTCAGCGCGAAGCCGGGCGCATACGGCGCGGGCTTGCAGGAACTGATCGACGCGAAGCAATGGCAGACCGATGCGGACCTGTCGATGGCGTATCAAAGCGCGGGCGGTTACGCGTACTCGCAAACCGGCGATGGCGTAGAAGCGCGCGCGAGCTTCGGCACGCGCCTCTCGACGCTCGATGTCGTGCTGCAGAATCAGGACAATCGCGAGCACGACTTGCTCGATTCGAACGACTATCACCAGTTTCAGGGCGGCATGGTGGCAGCGGTGCGGCATCTGTCGGGTGCGCAGCCGCAAGCGTACAACCCCGATCACAGCAACCCCGCCGCGCCGCGTGTGCGCACCTTGAGCGAAGAGATCGCGCGCGTGGTGCGCTCACGCGTCGTCAATCCGAAGTGGATCGATGGCGTGAAGCGTCACGGTTACAAAGGCGCATCCGAACTCGCGGCCACGGTTGATTATCTGTTCGGCTACGATGCGACGGCGCGCGTCGTATCGGATCATCAATACGCGCTCGTCAGCGACGCCTACGTGAACGACGAAGACACGCGCGAGTTCATGAAGCAACACAATCCGCATGCCTTGCAGTCGATCTGCGCACGCCTGCTCGAAGCGATGGAACGCGGCCTTTGGCAAGAGCCGGGCGCGCGGCGCGATACGATCGCGTGTCATCTGATCGATGTCGAACAACTGATCGAAGGCCGACGCACTTGAACGCCTCATCCTCCACTCCGGTTTTTCCGTTCAGCGCGCTCGTTGGGCAGGACGCATTGCGGCAGGCGCTGCTGCTCGCGGCGATCGACCCCGCGCTCGGCGGCGTGCTCATCAGCGGGCCGCGCGGCACAGCCAAATCCACGGCCGCGCGGGCGCTCGCCGAGCTGTTGCCCGAAGGGCGTTTGGTCAGCCTGCCGCTCGGTGCGAGCGAGGAACAACTGATCGGTACGCTCGATATTCAAGAGGCCTTGCGCGACGGCGGCGTGACGTTTTCGCCGGGCTTGCTGGCGAAAGCGCATCGTGGCGTGCTGTATGTCGATGAAGTGAATCTGCTGCCGAATCCGCTCGTCGATCAATTGCTCGATGTGGCGGCGAGCGGCGTGAATATCGTCGAACGCGATGGCATTTCGCATTGGCACGATGCGCGTTTCGTGCTGATCGGCACCATGAATCCCGAGGAAGGCGAACTGCGTCCGCAATTGCTCGACCGTTTCGGGCTAGCGGTGGAGATGAGCAATGTCTTCGAAGCGGAGATGCGTCAGCGGATCGTGAAAGCGCGCCTCGCATTCGATACGGACCCGGCCGCGTTTCGTGCGCGCTATGAAGCGGAACAGCATGCGCTGGAGCAGCGCCTTCATGCCGCGCGTGCTGCGCTCACGTCTTTGGATTGGCGCGATGCGATCCACGCGCGCGTGAGTGAGCTATGCATCGCCGCGCATGTCGATGGCCTGCGGGCCGACCTCGTGATGCTGCGTGCCGCGCGCGCATTGGCCGCACTGGAAGGTGCCGGGCGTATCGATGTCGCGCATGTCGAGCGGGTGGCGGATTCGGTGTTGACGCATCGAAGGCGCGAGCAGGAAGCGCGTTTATCACAAGCGAACAAGCCTTCCGCGCAAGAGCCGGCACTGCATGACGACGGCAAGCCGGGCGATGGCGACTGGGGTTATCTACCGCCCGAGCCTGCCGGCACCGCGAAGATCAAACAGGTGAAACCGCTCGCCACAAAAAAAGCCTGAGCCATCGAAAGAGCGGCGCCGATGCGCAAGCGCATCGTTTTCGATGGAACGAAGCGCACACGCAAGGACGCATCGCCGCGCGCGATGGCGACGAGAGCAACGCGATCAACTGGCTCGCGACCTTGCGGGCCAAGCGCGCGTCCTCACTCGATGCGAGCCATCTGCGTTACCGGCGCAAATCCGGCGATGCGTCGCTGCTGCATTGCTTCGTGCTCGACTGCTCGGCTTCCATGCTCGACGGCGAGCGTCTCGCGCGCGCCAAGGGCATGCTCGTCACGCTCTTCGACCGCGCCTATCGCGAGCGTGCCGAGATCGCGCTGGTGTGCTTCGGCGGCTCGCGCGCGGAAGTGCGGCGTCAGCCGGGCGCGGCGCATTGGTGGAACGAGCGATGGATCGCGCCCATCGGCGGAGGCGGCGGGACACCGCTCGCGCTCGGTCTCTCGCATGCATCGACGGTGCTGGCGCGCGTCGCGCTTCGCAAGCCTGCGCAGCGCCGCTGGCTCTGGCTGCTGACCGACGGACGCACGAACGAAACGCCGAACGCGCCGCATGGCGCGCATCGTATCGTCATCGAGGATTTCGATGCGGGCTATGCGCGCGCGGGCCGTTGCGAGCAACTCGCACGTGCATGGAAAGCGGAGCACGTGCACGCCGATGCGTTGCTCGACCCGGCATCGTGAAGCACGCTATGCGTAGAAACGCGGCGTATACACCCAGTCGCCGATCCTGCGCGTGGTCGATGAACCGATGATCACCATCGTTCGCATATCGACCAGACCGCCGTGCAGTTCGCCGAGCGTCACCACGCGCAAGGTCTCGCCCGCGCGGCCGATGTCGCGGCTCAGCACCACCAGCGTTTCCGCCGCGCGATGCGTCCGCACGATTTCGATGGCGCGATCGAACTGCGTGGGCCGCGCCTTCGAGAGCGGGTTGTAGAACGCCATGACGAGATCGGCCTGACACGCATGCGCGATGCGTTCCTCGATCACGCGCCACGGCTTCAGATTGTCCGATAGTGACAGCACGCAGAAGTCGTGGCCGAGCGGCGCGCCCGCACGCGCCGCCGTGGCGAGCGAGGCCGATACGCCCGGCACGATGGCGAGTTTCACCGCGCGCCATTCGGGATGAGTCGCGTGACCGTCGTCGAGCGCTTCGAGCACGGCGGCGGCCATCGCGAACACGCCGGGATCGCCCGACGAGACGACCACCACGCGGCGTCCATCGCTTGCGAGTTCGAATGCGTGACGCGCGCGTTGCAACTCTTCGCGATTGTCGGTGAGATGCGCGCGCTGATCGGCGCGGAACGGACCGGCCATGTGCACATAGGTCTCGTAGCCGAGTATGTCTTGCGCTGCATCGAGCGCGTGTCGCGCGGCGGGCGTCATCAGGTCGGCGCGTCCCGGTCCGAGTCCGATTACGGTCAGCGTGCCGCGTGCGCGGCCGATCGTTTCGGCGTCGACCGGTCGATCGGCGACATGCAGCGCAATGCCTTCCTTGCGATGCGCGTCGAACGGCATGCGTTCGCAGAAACGCAACGGCACATCGAGTGCGCGGGCGGCTTGCGCGAGCGCTTCTGAGGACATTGCCTGCAAGGGCGCGGCGATGACGGCGAGCGCAAGCGGCGCAATACCGTGCGCGTTCAATGCGTCACGCACGCGTTCGGTGATATCTCCGGTTGTCGCATCTTCGATCCATGCGATCACGCAGCGGGGATGAATCACGAGACCGTCATCGCCGGACGTCGTACGCGCCGTGATACGCACGACGCGGCTCGCATCGGCCGCGCGAGGCAGATCGGCATCATCGAGCCAGGGCGCGTTGCCTTCGATGCGCACGGTCTCGCCCGCGAGCAGATCAGACACGAAGCGCTTGCCGCGTTCGATATCCGCGAGGGCATACCCTGAAGGCGGCGCGAGCAGACATTGCCCGAAGCGCAACTCGCCGCTCGTCGTGATCGCGGGCGCCACATGCAACGCCGCGCCGATCTCGCGCGCCAGCACGTTCACGCTGCTCATGCCGCCGAGTAGCGGTACCACCGCGCTGCCGTCCTGCGCGACCGCGAGCACCGGTGGTTCGGCGCGCTTGTCGTCGAGACCCGATGCGAGCGCGCGAATTACGATGCCCGCCGAGCACAAGGCGACGATGGGCGTGTTCGACGCATACAGTTCGCGCAGATGCGCGCCGAAATCCTCATACGGGATGTCGGCGCTGACGCGATGCGCGAGCCCATGCACGCATGCATCCGGAAAGCGCGCTTGAATGCGTCGCGCGGTAGCGAGCGTGGCGGTCCCGAGCACGACGATGGCGAGCGGCATCGCGCGATTCACGCCCGCCATTTTGTCCCCGGCACGACCAGCAGCGAAAAATAGGGCGAGGCCATCGGGTCCACTTCATCGAGTGGCACGATGCGCTGATTCGCCATCGTCGCGCGTTCCACGTAATGCGCGCGCTTGTCCAGGCCGAGTTCCGCCAGCACGCGCCGCACCTTGTCGAAGTTGCGGCCGAGTTTCATGATGACGGCGGCATCGGCGTTCTCGAGCTTGAGCTTTAGTTCGGTTTCCGAAAGAACGCCGGACAAGACCGACAAACTTTGATTGCGATACACCAGCGGCAAGCCCAATACCGCGATGCCGCCGAACATCGAACAGACGCCGGGCACGACATGCGTGTCGAAGCGCCCGGCGAGCCTGTCGTGCAGATACATATACGAACCGTAGAAGAACGGATCGCCTTCGCAGATCACGGCTACGTCGCGTCCCGCTTCGAGATGATCGGCGATTGAAAGCGCGCATT
Organism: Candidatus Burkholderia brachyanthoides; assembly: GCA_001235855.1. GTDB lineage: Bacteria > Pseudomonadota > Gammaproteobacteria > Burkholderiales > Burkholderiaceae > Caballeronia > Caballeronia brachyanthoides. Next base: position 7,694 of record LFJI01000005.1, on the reverse strand, counting down.
CGTCGTAGAACGCGCTGATGATGGTCTCGTAGCACAGCGGCGGCTCGAGTGCTTCGGTCGTGACCGGATAGACGAGCGGCAGGCGCGTCTGCGCTTCATCGAGATGCGACTCGATGATGCCGAATGCGTTGCCGCGCTTGCCCTTCGCGACGAAATACGCGACCACCGGCGCGGCCTTGAGTAGGCGCAAGGCCTTCACCGTGATCAGTTCGGGATCGCCCGGGCCGACGCCGAGTCCGAAGAGACGTCCGCGCATCATTCGATCTCCGATACCAGCGCGTTCACCGCCGCCGCCGCCATCGCACTGCCGCCACGCCGTCCGGGCAGCGTCACGTAGGGCACGCCACGGCTGTCGGCGGCGAGCATCGCCTTGGATTCCGCTGCGCCGATGAAGCCGACCGGCAAGCCGAGAATCAGCGCGGGCTTGGGTGCGTCCGCATCGAGCATGTCGAGCAGATGGAACAGCGCGGTCGGCGCATTGCCGATGGCGACCACCGCGCTTTCCAGATGCGGCCGCCACAGTTCGAGCGCGGCGGCGGAGCGCGTGTTGCCCATCGCGCGGGCGCGCTCGGGCACGGACGGGTCGCCGAGCGTGCAGATCACGCGATTGCGGGCGGGCAGGCGTGCGTGCGTGATGCCTTCGGCGACCATGCGCGCATCGCACAAAATCGGCGCGCCGGCGGCGAGAGCGCGGCGGCCGGCATCGCCCGCGCTGGGAGAAAAGCGCAATTCGCCGGCGATATCGACCATGCCGCACGCGTGGATCAGACGCACCGCGAGCTTTTCCAGATCGGCGGGAATCGGAGCGAGATCGGCTTCGGCGCGAATCTTGGCAAAGGACTGGCGATAGATTTCCGCGCCGTCGCGGATGTAGTCAAGCATGAGCGGTGCTCCGGGCGAGCCACGCGGCCGCCTCTTCGATGGTCAGGTCGCGCGCTTGCGTGCGCGCTTGCCGAATGAGTTGATAACGGCCGGGGGCGACGGCGAGCAGCGTCGTATCGACGGGATGCGCCGCCGCGCATGACCGTTCACAGCCGCTTAGATGCACCTCCGCGTCGGGCGGCAAGAGCGGCGCGAGACGATGCGCGTCGGCTTTCGTATCGGCGCGGCTCTTGGCGCAGCCTTGCGAGCCGGCGCAGGCGACGATGCGTGCGAGGGGCGCGCGTGCATCCGTGGCGAGGCCGAGCGCTTCGAGCCGTTCCAGCACCGCATGCACGTGCTGTTTCCCGACGCCGGGAATCAACACGCTTTGCCACGGAGTCGTCAGGATGCGGCACTGCGCATGCGTCGTGACGAGATCGGCGAGCGCGTCGAGCAAAGCCGCATCGAGCCGTCCGAGCCGCGTTTGCGCGCCGACGTGATACGTGACGCCGTTCGCTTCGAGATGCGCGCCGAGCCTGAGCGATGCATCGGCATGCAAACGCCGCCATGTTTGTGGCACGGCCTGCGTCATCGGCAAGTCGAGCGTTTCGAGAAAGCACGCGGCATCGACACGCGCAAGAAGGTCGCGCATCCGATGCTCGTCGTCCGATGCCAGCGCGAGAAACGCGCGCAGTACCGACATGACGAAGCGCACCGCATCGGCACGCGCGATCGCGCGGAGCGCGCCGTCGCGCAACGCGCCCGCGAAACCGAAGGCGAAATGCGTGGCGTCATGATCGAGCGCGGAGAGCCAGACATCGTGCGGATGATCGAGCATCGCAAGCGGTTCGCCCGCATCGAGCTGCAGCGCGAATTTCGGCGACAGCGCATGCAGGGCCACATCGCCCTGTATCGCATCGATGAGTTGCGCGGCGAGTGCGCGGGTGTCGTCGCTCGCGAGCGGAGAGAGCATCACGTTGCGTAGATCGTCGCCGCCTTCCGCTGACGGTCCGAGACCCGCATCGAGCGCGTGCGCGATGAACGCTTCATGCGCGTCGTCGCGCACGCCGCGCAGTTGCAGGTTCGCGCGATTGGTCACTTCGATCGTGCCAGAGCCGCAGCGCAAAGCCGCCTGCGCGACGGCGCGGGCGGCATCGGCGGACAGCTCGCCGCCGAACAGGCGCAGGCGCGCGAGTCCGCCATCGCGCGCGGGCACGATGCGCATGAGCCCCGGACACGCCGGGGCGCGTGGGCCGCTTGCAGGCGAAGGTCGATCGAATGAAGTCAAATGGGTTGACCCGTGAGGTTTCGCGCGGTTCGACGCGGCTGGATGGCCACGACCGCATGCGCACCGGTACACCCCGCCCAGCAGGCATCGCGCGAAGGCGATGGAGTCGGCAGGTCTCTTGGCTGGCAGGTCATGATCCGCGCCGGCCGTCCCGGTCGAAACCAGTGGCAGTGGAGCGCGGACTCGCTGCGTACAATTGCGGGGCAGCCACGGTTTTGCCGTGTTCCCTATTAAGCCTTCGTGCCGGGCCGCTTTCTCAAGCGGCGCCCGAGCCTTCAGGCGCCGACGAACAGCAATATTATGCCCGCTTTTATCGACCATCAGACCGCTTCGTCCGTGCAGTCATCGGCATATGAAGCAAGTTACGAATCGCAAGGAGTAGGCCGCGCATGTCCCGCATCTCACCCTGGCTGACCGTCGTCGGCATCGGCGAGGACGGCTGGCAGGGCCTCGGCCGACCCGCGCGCCGCGCGCTTCTGGAGGCCGACACCATCCACGGCGGCGAGCGTCATCTCGCTTTGCTGCCCGCGCGTATCGCGGCGCGGCGCGTGCCGTGGCCCAGACCATTTTCGATCGATGCCATGCTGGCCGACCGCGCGCGGGACGATGCCCACGTCTGCGTGCTCGCGAGCGGCGACCCGATGTGCTTCGGTGTAGGCGCCTCGCTTGCACGCGATCTCGCCGCCGATGAAATGCGCGTGCTGCCCGCGCCTTCGTCGCTGTCGCTGGCGGCCGCACGTCTGCACTGGGCCTTGCAGGATGCCGCGTGCGTGTCGCTGGTCGGGCGACCCGCCGCGTCGCTGCTCGCGCATATGTTTCGCGGCGCGAAACTGCTGGTGCTGAGCGCCGACGGCGCGACGCCTGCGCAGGTCGCCGCGCTCCAGACCGCACATGGTTTCGGCCCGAGCCGCATGACGGTGTTCGAGCGCCTGGGCGGCACGCACGAGCGGCGTATCGATGAACGCGCGGACGACTGGCGCGAGCCGGAGGTGGCCGCGCTCAATCTGATCGCCATCGAATGCCGCACGCATGCGGGTCATGCGGGACCGCCGCTCACGCCGGGCTTGCCCGACGACGCCTATCGTCACGACGGCCAGTTGACCAAGTGCGAGGTGCGCGCGGTGACGCTCGCGCACCTCGCACCGCAGCCGGGCGAATTGCTATGGGATGTGGGCGCGGGCTGCGGTTCCATCGGCATCGAATGGATGCGCGCGCATCCGGCCTGCCGGGCGATCGCGATCGAAGCGAACGACGCGCGCCAGCGGCTCATCGAACACAATCGCGATGCGCTCGGCGTGCCCGCGCTGCAACTCGTAAAGGGCGAAGCGCCGGCCGCGCTCGAAGGCCTCGCCGCGCCCGATGCGGTGTTCATCGGCGGCGGACTCACCGCGCCCGGCGTGCTCGACGCGTGCTGGTTGCGCTTGCGGCAGGGCGGACGGCTGGTCGCGAACGCGGTCACCTTGCAGAGCGAAATGGCGCTGATCGAATGGCGTGCGCAGCATGGCGGCGAGCTGACGAAGATCGGTATCGCGCAGGCGGAACCGCTCGGCAGTTTCGATACGTGGCGGCAGGCGCTGCCGATCACGCTGCTGCAGGCGAGCAAGACATGACGCGCGTGCTGCTGCTCGGCGGCACGGGCGATGCGCTCGCCGTCGCCCGTCATCTGCATGCGCCGCACGTGTACAGCCTCGCGGGTCTCGGACGCGTGCCGGGAGATCTCGCGTGTGCGGTGCGCGTCGGCGGGTTCGGCGGCGTCGCGGGGCTCGTCGCGTATCTGCGTGACGGGCGTATCGGCCTCGTGATCGACGCGACGCATCCCTACGCCGCGCAAATGAGCCGCCACGCGCACGAAGCCTGCGCGCTCGCCAGCGTGCCGCTATGGGCCGTGCGCCGCGCACCGTGGCATCCGCAAGCGAGCGACGACTGGCGCGAAGCGGAGGACTGGCGTGGCATCGTCGAACGAATTGCTGCCTACGAACGCCCGCTCTGGACGATGGGCCGCGAGCCGCTCGCGCATCTGCACGAGATTCCAGCGACGCAGTTCTGGACCATTCGCTGTCTCGATCCACGCGAAGGCCACGCGCGCGCGACGATTATCGATGCGCGCGGGCCGTTCGATCTCGACGGCGAGCGCGCGCTGTTCGATGCGGCGCGTATCGATATCGTCGTGAGCAAAAATAGCGGCGGGCGGGCGACCGAGGCAAAGCTCGTCGTGGCGCGCGAACGTGGCTTGCCGGTGGTCATGCTAACGCGTCCGCCGCTGCCGCGTGCCGGCCGCGAATTCGACGATGCCGCGCGCGCCGTAGCCGCGCTTGCCGAACACAACCTGATAAGCACGACATGACCGTCTATTTCATCGGCGCGGGGCCAGGTGATCCCGAACTCATCACAGTGAAGGGGCAGCGGCTGATCCGCGACTGTCCCGTGATTCTCTACGCCGCTTCGCTGGTGCCGCCGCAAGTGCTCGACGGCCATCGCGCGGCGCAGGTCGTCAACACGGCCGAACTCGATCTCGATGCGATCGTCGCGTTGCTGAATGACGCGCATGCAAAAGGCCACGACGTCGCGCGCGTGCATTCGGGCGACCCGTCGCTGTACGGTGCGATCGGCGAGCAGATTCGAAGGCTCGACGCGCTCGGCATTCCGTACGAGATCGTGCCGGGCGTGACGGCGACGGCGGCATCGGCGGCGGCGCTCGGGCGCGAACTCACGCTGCCCGGCATCTCGCAGACCGTGATCCTCACGCGCTATGCGACCAAGACGTCGATGCCCGAAGGTGAAGCGCTTGCGGACCTGGCGCGGCATCGCGCGACGCTGGCGATCCATCTCGGCGTGCGGCATATCGAGCGCATCGTCGCCGATCTGCTGCCGCATTACGGCGAGGATTGCCCGGTCGCGGTGGTGTTCCGCGCAAGCTGGCCGGACGAGGAGCGCGTGCTCGGCACGCTCGCCGATATCGCGGACAAGGTGCGCGCGGCGGGCCTGGCGCGCACGGCGCTGATTCTGGTCGGCCGCGTGCTCGACGCCTCGGGTTTCGCCGACTCCACCCTCTACGCGAAAGAGTGAGCCATGCGCGATCTCGACGTCGTCTTCGAAGCGCTCGCCAGGTCGGCGTTTCGGCGGCGTTTCGCGCTCGGCGTGCGGGAAGGGTGCTATTTGCGCGAGCGCGGCATGCGCACGGTGCTCGCGCAGCATGCGACGGCGACGTGCTGCCGTTCGTGTCTGGCCAAATGGCACGGCATCGCGCCGGGCAAGGTGCTCGACGACGATGAGCGGCACCACGTCGTCGCCATCGAACGCTGGCTGCGCGCGCGGCCGGTTTTCACGGACATGCCGGAAATCGTCGAGGGTCCGCAAAGGGAACTGCCGTTCTAGGCGTCACGCCGGCTTTTTCTTCGCACGCCGCGACAGCATGTTGAGTCCCTAGACCAGCGCGGAGAACGCCATCGCCGCGTAGATGTAGCCCTTGGGTACGTGTGTGCCGAAACTCTCGGCGACCAGCGTCATGCCGATCACCAGCAAAAAGCCCAGCGTGAGCACACGACGGTCGGATTGCGTTCGATGAAGCGCGACAGCGGCCCGGCGGCGATCACCGCGACGAATATGATCGGGATGTGCTCGGTCATGCCGACCGCCGTCACGATGCTGTCGATCGAAAACACCAGATCGAGCAGCAGATCGCGGAAAGCGGCGTGAGTTGCTTGCCCGGCTTGTCGCCGCCGCCAGCGTCTTCATTGTGCGCGACGTGATGATGAATCTCGCTCGTCGCCTTCCACACCAGAAACGCGCCGCCGGAAAGCAGGATCAGGTCGCGCCACGAGAATCCGTGGCCGAAGATCTCGAAGATCGGCGTCGTCAGGCACACGATCAGCGCGAGCCGCATCACCAGCGCGAGACCGATGCCCAGGCGCTTCGTGCGCGCCCGCCGTGCCTCGGGCAGCTTGTTAGTGAGGATCGAGATGAAGATCAGATTGTCGATGCCGAGCACTTACCTCCATCACGACGAGCGTGGCTAAGGCGGCCCAGGCGGCGGGGTCGGTCAGGAGCGCGATGAAGTAGTCCATAAGCGAAAAGGCGTCGAGCGTCGAAAAATGAAAGGAACTTGAAAAAAGTTTAAGATACCAATGAGATGGAAATTCGGCGACCTGAGTCCGGAGGGCAATTATTGACGAGTAAATAACACAAACTGCGGATTTGAAACGGAAAATTGCACTTGTTTTCGAGATCGTTCGCGGTGTTTAAGGGTAAACTCTCATTCTTCAGAGTTGATGCCTTTCAACCGGCCTGAATTCGCAGGCACTCACCCACATTCGCCGCATGTCGGACAAACCACAACGGCTCGTCGAGCTGGATTTTTTTCGCGGGCTGGTCCTGCTGATCATCGTCGTCGACCGCATCGGCGGCAGCATACTGTCGCGCATCACGCTGCATTCGTTTGCGCTGAACGACGCCGCCGAAGTTTTCGTGTTTCTCGGTGGCTTTGCCACGGCGACGGCCTATGTATCGATGGCGCAGCGCCGCTCCGAAAGCGCCGCGCGCGTGCGCTTCATCAAGCGGGCGTTCGAAATCTATCGCGCGTTTCTCATCACCGCCGCGCTGATGCTGGTGGCGTCGTTCGTGCTGCGCCCGATGTTCGGCCATGCGCCGAATTTCGCGCTGCACGACCTCGATAGCCTGATCGCGCAGCCGGTGGCGTCCGTCGCGCAGATTCTGACTTTCGAGCGTCAGCCGTACCTGTCCCCCGTCCTGCCGATGTACGCGCTGTTCGCGCTTGCGGTGCCGGTCGTGTTGCCGCTCGCCCTGGGTGTTGCTCGGCCTGAGCCTCTTGCTGTGGGCGTGCGCGCCGGATATCGGCAAATGCATGCCGTCGGTCGACGACAACCTGTGGGACTTCAACCCGGCCGCGTGGCAACTGATGTTCGTATTCGGCGTGATCGCGCGCTGCCAGCCGGTGTATCAGCGCGACCGCGCGCACCGCCTCGGCTGGGCGGTGCGCGCGGTCGCGCTGATCGCGGGCATGGCGTACTACAAGCTGCTGGTGTTGCCGGGCGCACTCGACAGATCCTTCAAGCGCGATCTGGCCGGCGCGCGCGTGGCCAATTTCCTCGCCATCGCGTGGGTAGCGACCAATCTCGCGCGCTACGGCATCGTGCGCAAGATCGCCACGCGCCTGCCGTGGATCGGCGCGGTGGGTCGCGACGGCATGGTGTGCTTCGTCGCGAGCGCGATCATTTCGCTGACGGTGGATTCCATCCTCTTCACGCTGACGGACGGCCTGATTAACGTGCCTGCCGGCCCTGCTTGCCGATGCGATCGCGATTTCGCTGCTGCTGGTGGTGCCGCAGGTGCGCCAGCCAGTCGTGCAATGGCTGGGCGTGAGCGCCCGCGCGACTGCGGCGATGACCATAACGGTGCTCACGAGCCGTCGCGCGCGTGAAGTGCGCTGATTCGCGGCGCGATACGACGCTGACAAAGCGGGCAACGATGCCAGGTTCAGACTGCTGACCAACCCCACGTTTTGGAAAACGTGGGGTTTAATGAGATG
>LFJI01000496.1 GCA_001235855.1 Candidatus Burkholderia brachyanthoides | reverse complement strand
CGTGCTCGCCTGCGCCTTTGGAGCGCTGCTGAGAATGTGAACAGAACCTAGGAATAGGTGTCTGTTGCGGTGTCTGTTGCGGGCGATGACGCCGGTCACCGCCCTTCTTCCGTTCAGGACTTGGCGGACAAAGGCCGGGCAATATGCATGGCCTTTGTCCGCACGAACTTGCCCGCGCCGAGATGATGAATGGTGTGCAACGGCGCGTTGCCGTCGTCGATGGTCCAGTGGCCGTTCACGAACACGCGCTCGTCGGTGGCCGTCGAGACGACTTCGGCAAAGCAAGTGTCGTAGGCGTCTTCGGTATGCGGCTCGCTGATGAGACGGCATTCCATCCACGCGGCGCAGGCGCAGTGGGTCTCGATCAGCGGCAGACCGAGCGCCGGGCCGTCGACGTAGGTGAGACAATCATCGCACCCGGGACGATCAGCCCGAAGGTGCCGCTCGCGGCGGCGAGTTCGCGCGTGAAGGTGCTTTTGTCAATCACGACGGCCACGCGCGGCAGCGTAAATTCGACCGGCATCGACCAGGCGGCGGCCATCACGTTGCGGCGCCCGCCGTGGGCGCTGGTGACGAGCACGGTCGGACCGTGGTTGATCAAACGGCTGGCGTGTTCGAGTTTGACGGGGCGGAAATGGATCATGGTTTTTGGGGCGAATATGAGAGGCGGAAGCATTGTAGGTCGCGCCGTTCAGCGGTGCCGTTTGCGCCCAGGTTCGGGCGACTTAGCGTCAGGCAGCGCTTCGAGAAAGGTTTTTGCTGCGCCGGCGCAGTAATCGAATGACGGCGTATAGCCCAAGGTTTCGATATCGTTGAAGCGCGCCATCAAGGTGTCGCGCCGCTCGCGCAACAGCCGCAGAAACGTTTCCCGATGCCGTAAGAGGAATGTGCCTGCGGCGTTCAGGCCGTCGGGATCGCGCTCGATCACGAGACTCAGATCGAACACATCCCGCGCGGTCGGCCGGTCGCCCCCCGATGCCACATCTTCTTGGTGACGATTTCCGCAGCCGTTTCGACTTTGACGATTTGCTCCATCAACGTCCATTCATCGTAACCGGGTGCGGTCAAGTTCTGCGCCACGACGAAATCGATCTCGCCTTCAGGCAAAAGCAGCTTCACGAACTGCGCATGCTCCTCTTATTCGGCGGTGATATCGACCGCGCGCATCGCTGATGCGCGGGTTGACGTAGCCAAGGTACTGCGGATTCGGCACGAAGATATCGATGTCCTTGCTCACCCGATGTCCGTATCGCAGCATCAGCACGGTGCCGCCGCCGAAGGTCCAGAACGGATTCGCCGTGCCATACATGCGAATCTCGTTGAGCCTGAGCGCTTGGCCGAGCAGGCCGCGCCATGCGCCGGCAAGGCCGCGGGCGTGTTCAAGACAAGACTATACCTCCCGATATAGATGAAGGTCCTTCGACCATGTCGCGAGCGTCTTTCAGATCTGGCGTAACGGCGTGCCCGAACGCGAGCTCGCCTCTTCGGCCGCCTTGATCACGACCGGCACGGGTACTTCATCGAGGATCACGGACATCTGTGACTCATAGCCTTCTGGAATATGTCCGGAAGTCAGCGCATCCGCGAGCAGTTGTTCGGTCAAGTGCCCCTTGTAGCTTACGTTCGCGCTGATCGTCGCTTTGTGCAGGCCGCGCTGCTCGGGCCTGTACCTCGTCGCATTCAGATCCAGACCGAGCACGCTCAGCAGCGGAATCAGCTTGTTGATGGCGAGATCCACGACGTTACCGGTTTCGAGTTGATTGACGGTAAACCGCGACAACTCGGCCCCGACGAGCTTTGCCAGTTGAGCCTGTGTGAGATCGAGTTCGGCTCGCCGCAGCACCACCGCCCGACCGATTTCTTGGAGTTGCATGCCAGCCCTCACTAGAGCTTCATTCCAATATGTAAAGTATATATCTTACATATTCGACGGCGCATCTCGAAAACGTTCTTGATAGACACTTTTATTACTATATATATCTTTAGGTATGTTTTACGATATATTTAAAAGGAGTGTTCACATGAGATCCAAGTGTCTCCAACGCGGCCGCGACGAATCCTGCGGTTCGTGTTGCCTCACGGGAGGATGTTACTCCCGGCTAATTGTCATCGACGCATCGT
>LFJI01000495.1 GCA_001235855.1 Candidatus Burkholderia brachyanthoides | reverse complement strand
TGACGTCTCCCGTTCCGCTGACGTCAACATCCTACGCGAACATAGATCAGTTAAAACAACGGAATGGGACACTAGTTCCTTTGATGCCGACTACCGATCAGTGCGGGACGCGAGCGCATCAGATTGTTTTCCGTGTTAGCCTGAAATGATGTGCACCGCCCGTTTGCGTGCACACTCGAAGCAATATGCGCGGTCGCCATCATCAACACAGCCCGCACGCCAGTTTGATGCGTAGTGCAGCAAAGCTTTCGCATCGTTGCTCATGATCTATTCCCGCTAATACTCATTGAGTAGTGTCAAGCACTTTCCCTTCGATTCTCCAGGATTTCACACACAAACTTCCAAGCCATGTCGGGCATGCTGCGATACTCGCTGGAATCGGCGGCGAGGAGCCAGTTATCCAACGTGCGCTTCTTCGTTCCGATTCGCTCCGCGAATTGTTCGCGTGTCATGCCAAGCTCGTTCATGACGTGACGAAGAAAATCCTGCTGGGTTTGAGGCATTACCTTCTTCACGCTGCGATCCCTGACTTGTGCTGGTTCACTTCGTCATACATCGCATCGGGTGCGATATCGACGCCGTTAGGCCAGACCACCACACCATCGCGGATCGTTGCCAAAGCAAAATACGACTCGTCGGCCAGCGGGGCGAACACGCCGCTGAAATTGTCTTTCGACATATCGACGATGCCTTCCAGACCGTCCGCAAATGAGACTTCGAGCCGATGATCGGGCAGGACTCTCAACGTGGTTACGCTCCATGCAATCATGATGCTCACTCCAAGGGCCGAATGGGCTTCGGTGTCGCAAGCGCGCAGCACAGTTCCCAATCCTCGATGAGTTCGGCCCGGTGCTCCGATGCCCACTCCAACACGAGCGCAAGCGCACGCTTCGGCAGTGATCCTCGGATAACCTCGAGCGTGTCAATACGCACCAACGCCTCAAAATCGCCGTACCGCGCGTGAAAGTGCGCAGGATTGTGATCGCGCCAGAACATGCTGATGACGATCCCGAAAAACACGCTGATAGTTGGCACACGAGCCTCCCACAATATACTCATCGAGTATATTAGCGAACTTATTCGCGCGAGTCGAGTCACCGATACGTTTAACGGCCACGGGCGAGAAACCTTCAGTCTTCTGTAAGAACTGTCTCAACCGCCTCGCGCATCGCTCTCGCAGGCACATCAAGATAAGGGGCCACATGGTCGAGGTGAGAATGTCCTAACATTTAGTAGAGGTTTTTCTTGTCACTGACAGGAAGCGCAGCTTGTATATCCGTGGGCAGCTTTGTCCGGTCTGTCTGATGCCCGGTGAAAAGGCGGAACGCTTTTATGTTGAAGGTGAAATGGTCTGGAGTTCGCTCCACCCAAAGTAGCGAGTTTGATGCGCTGGACATCGCGTAGTAGCTTGAGTCGACCTCGACGAGTGGAAACTGTGTAGCGTAGAACCTCAACCGCGCTTCGGCGCTATTGCAACCAGGTGGGTAGAAACGCTTACTCGCGATCAATGTGGGATCGGTCCAACTGGCGGTTCCAACGGCGATTGGCATCTCAGCAGGTCTCCATATTTGATCGTGCAAAACTTATCCCGTCCGTATCCCGTCGCTGCACAAGTGTTCCCAGATTGGCCACTCAAAAATTCTCGTCGAGCCAAGCACGCGTCCATTTGATCGCACACTCACATGCGGCCGCTTCCGTATCAAAATACCCGATGTCTGAAAAGTGGAAGACCTGCCCTTGATCTTCGTCCTCCCACGGTCCCCGCTCGACCTCGCACCAGGCATGCCAATAATGGCCGATTTTTTGGGGTGACTGTCGATGGTCCATTCGCGATGCTCTACCTTCATCGGTCGATCCTCCACATAGGTCCGGAAGGCCGGCGGTCAGGGCGTTTCGAAAAATAGTGAACCTTGGGACCGATTTCGCGGGAGCGCCGCTGAATTCAGGAAACGTTCGTGATCTTGGCCTGCGATCCAGTGCGGAACTCGGCCACGGCCGGACCATATTGCGCCAGTTGCAGGATTGCGATATTTAGAAGCCAGTTCAAAAACCCTATTCAGCACGGCTGAAGACGTTCCAACAGACTGAGTGAGCCGCCGAGTTTCAAGAATGCTTCGTGAATGTCTGCGCGACGATCGAAA
>LFJI01000494.1 GCA_001235855.1 Candidatus Burkholderia brachyanthoides | reverse complement strand
GACAGATAATCTTGAACGACGGCTCGCTTGAATCGCGCGCTGTGCCTGCTCATGAAAAACACCCCCAAATCGTTGGACGCGTGTCCAACTTTTGGGGTGCAGTTCAGGTTCGCCATGCGGGTCTTTTGTTTTCCTGCATCGATTTCCCCAGCCAGCCTCCGATTGCCAGCATAGTGGGACATCAGCAGGCATCAAAATCTGTCTGCTATAGTCCATCCCATCTCTCTTCGCCCTACTCGACTACTCGATCAATCGCGTGGACAACCTTCCCTTATGGGCGCAAATTTGCGCCATTTTCCTACTTCTCTTCCTTTCCGGCTTCTTCTCGATCTCCGAAACGTCAATGATGACGCTCAACCGCCATCGGCTGAAATTTCTCGCCAGCCAGGGATCGCTACGCGCTCGCACGACCCAAAGCCTGCTCGCCAAGACCGATCAACTGCTGTCCGTCATCCTGATCGGCAACAACCTGATCAACACGATCATCCCGGTTCTCACCACGTCGATCGCGCTGCGCACCTTCGGGCACAACAATCTAGTGCTGTCGATCACGACGGGCGTGATCGCGTTTCTGATCATCGTGTTCGCAGAGATCACGCCGAAGATCGTCGGCGCGACGTATCCCGAGAAAGTGGCGCTCCCCGCGAGTTTCGTGCTCGCGCCGCTGATGCGCGCCGGCCGTCCGCTCATCTGGTTCGTGAACCTGTTCGCCAACGCGATCCTCGCCACGCTGCATATCAACACGAAAAACAAACGCGACCAACGCATTTCGCCGGAGGAGTTGCGCACCATCGTGCTGGAAACCGGCAGTTTCATGCCGACCAAACACCGCAGCATCCTGCTCAATCTGTTCGACCTGGAAAACATCACCGTCGATGACGTGATGATTCCCCGCCGGCGCATCGAAACGCTCGATTTCGACGCGCCGTTCGATCAGATCCTTCACCAGATCGAAACCTGCTATCACAACAAGCTGATCGTCTATCAAGGCGATATCGATCGCGTGCTGGGCATGCTGCATGTGCGCAAGACGCTCTCGGCGCTGCATAACCAGGAACTGGAACGCGAGACGCTGCGAGAACTGCTCGCCGAGCCGTATTTCGTGCCGGCCGGCACGCCCGTGTTCCAGCAACTGCAGTTTTTCCAGGAAAGCGGCCAGCGCATTGCGATCGTCGTGGACGAATATGGCGAACTGCAAGGGCTCGTCACGCCGGAAGACATCATCGAGGAACTAATCGGCGAATTCACGACGACGATCCCGCGCGGTGCTGGCTCGCGCGACGGCTGGGACGACAACAGCGAGTGCATCGTCGCGGGCAGCATGCCGCTGCGCGAACTGAACCGCTGGCTGCATCTGCAACTTCCGACCGACGGCCCGAAAACGCTCAACGGCCTGATTCTGGAGACGCTCGAGGACATTCCGGACGGCGACGTGTCGATCCGCATCGCCGGCGTGCACTTCGAAGTGCTGCGCAGCGACGATCAGGCGATCCGCACGGTGAAGATCTTCCGGCCGCCCGAGGCATCGCAGAAGCAGCAGAAGCGCGCGCAGCGTTAATTGGCCTATGCCATTCAGCTGAATGACGGCCGGCGCGATGATCGAGGCGACTCGATTTCGATGGCCCTCACATGAACTCCGCCGCTTTCATCACCGCATCCGGCGACGACGCGCCTGCCGTCTCGCTACTCACCGACACCTTGCGCGAAGCCGCCGCCCGCGGCGCATCCGATATCCATATCGAGCCGTCCGAGCACGACTGGCGCATCCGCTTGCGCGTGGATGGCACGCTGCACGTGCTGCGTCATCCGCCGCCGCATCTGCGCGATGCGTTCGTTATACGCATCAAGGCGCTGGCGCGCATGGATATCACCGAGCGGCGCGTGCCGCAGGACGGCCGTCTGCGCCTGACGCTACCGGGCGCGCGCGTCGGCGACTATCGCGTGAATTCGCTGCCCACATTATTCGGCGAAAAGCTCGTGCTGCGCCGGCTGGACGCGCTGCCGTCCGATCTGTCGCTAAAAGGCCAGTTTATTTAAAAAGAGCCCGGAAGGACTGTTTACTTTCCCCCGAAACGGTTAACCTTGGGTGCCTGAACAACGGATCAAGGAATGCCGGCGCCTATCATCGATGACGAACTGTGG
>LFJI01000493.1 GCA_001235855.1 Candidatus Burkholderia brachyanthoides | reverse complement strand
TAACTCTTACAACGTCGGGGACTTTCACCCCTTGATCTCTACCGGCCTCTCGGCGCACATGTATGAATATACAGTGTTTACACACCGCTGCAACACCTGAATTCAGGACTCGACCGGAATTAAATTAACAGCGTTTGAATGAACAGCGTCTCCTTGATTTCCTCCATCACCACGTAACTCTTCGACTGCACAGCGCCGGACAACTGCAACAGGATGTCGCCCAGCAGCTTGCGGTAATCCACCATTTCGCCGATGCGCGCCTTGATTAGATAGTCGAAATCGCCGGACACGAGGTGGCATTCGAGTACCTCGGGAATCTTCTGCACCTCGCGGCGAAACTGCTCGAACATGTTCCCGCTCTTGTGGTCCAGCGTGATCTCGACGAATACGAGCAGCGCTACGCCCAGTTGCGCCGGATTCACCCGCGCGTAGTACCCCGTGATAACGCCGTCACGCTCCATCCGTTTGACCCGCTCGATGCAAGGCGTTACGGACAAACCGACCTGCTCCGCGAGGTCTTTCATCGCGATCCGGCCGTCCTGCTGAACGATGTTCAGAATCTTGTGATCGAGCTTGTCGAGCGCGCGGACCGGATTACGCTGTGTTCTCATGTATTTTTCCTGAAAATCGATAAAATACAATAAATAAAACTATATCGACACCAATAGGACACCAATAGTATAGGTAATAACACTATACGAACATCCATAGGCCGCGTAGAACGACTGACGAACGAGATCAAGGCGTTTTACCGAATCTGGACTGGAAAAACTCATGCGTATCGTAATTCTCGGAAGCGGCGTTGTCGGCGTGACAAGTGCGTATTACCTCGCGTGCGCGGGCCACGAAGTCACGGTCATCGACCGCACCTCCGGTCCCGCGCTGGAAACGAGTTTCGCCAACGCCGGACAGATCTCGCCGGGCTATGCTTCGCCGTGGGCGGCGCCGGGCGTGCCGCTCAAGGCCGTGAAGTGGATGTTCGAGAAGCACGCACCACTGGCCATCCGGCTCGACGGCACCATGAATCAGCTCCAATGGATGTGGCAAATGCTGCGCAACTGCACGCAGGATCGCTACACGGTGAACAAGGGTCGTATGGTGCGTCTGGCCGAATACAGCCGCGACTGTCTCCAGGCATTGCGGGCCGATACCGGCATCCAGTACGAAGGCCGCACGGGCGGCACGCTGCAACTGTTCCGCACGCAGCAACAACTCGATGGCGCGGCAAAAGACATCGTCGTGCTAAAGGACGCCAACGTGCCGTTCGAACTGCTGTCGGCCGAAAAACTGAAGAACGCCGAACCGGCGCTCGCCGCGGTATCGCACAAGCTGACCGGCGGCCTGCGCCTGCCGAACGACGAAACCGGCGACTGCCAGATGTTCACCACGCGCCTCGCCGCGATGGCCGAAGCGCTCGGCGTCAAGTTCCGCTACAATATATCAATCGATGTGCTTGCCGTGAACAATGGCTGCATTGCGGGCGTGCAGTGCGGCGCGGAACTCGTGCAGGCGGACTCGTATGTCGTCGCGCTCGGATCGTATTCGCCGAAGCTGCTCGGCGATCTCGTGAAAATTCCCGTGTATCCACTCAAGGGTTACTCGATCACCACGCCGATTGTCGATGCGCAGCGCGCGCCGGTTTCGACCGTGCTCGACGAGACGTACAAAATCGCGATCACGCGCTTCGACGACCGTATCCGCGTGGGCGGCATGGCGGAGATCGTCGGCTACGACAAGAACCTGAAGCAAGCGCGCCGCGAGACGCTCGAAATGTGCGTGAACGACCTGTTCCCCGGCGGCGGCGATACGGCAAGCGCCACGTTCTGGACCGGCGTGCGGCCGATGACGCCGGACGGCACGCCGATCGTCGGCCGCACACCGATCCCGAATCTGTTCCTCAACACCGGCCACGGCACGCTCGGCTGGACCATGTCGTGCGGCTCCGGCCAGTTGCTCGCCGATGTGATGTCCGGCAAGCAACCCGCGATCCGCGCGGATGATCTGTCGGTGCATCGCTACATGGGCGATCGCGGCATGAAGACCCGCCCGTGCTACGCGAACGCGTAATCGATCCCTCGCTCTAAAATAACAACGGCGCCCAGCATGAGCGCAATCTAGGGTCTGTTTTCATTCGATGAAATGTGTTTACATCTTGTCTTTTGCATGA
>LFJI01000492.1 GCA_001235855.1 Candidatus Burkholderia brachyanthoides | reverse complement strand
GCACGATCACCATGCAGGTGGCGCGCAACTTCTTCCTGTCGAGCGAAAAGACCTACACGCGCAAGGTCTACGAGATGCTGCTTGCCTACAAGATTGAGCGCGCGCTGACCAAGGATCAGATTCTCGAGCTGTACATGAATCAGATCTATCTCGGCGAGCGTGCCTACGGCTTTTCCGCGGCGGCGCGCGCGTATTTCGGCAAGGACCTGAAGGACGTCACGCTGGCCGAAGCGGCGATGCTCGCCGGCCTGCCGAAGGCGCCGTCGGCATACAACCCGGTGGTCAATCCGAAGCGCGCGAAGGTGCGGCAGGAGCACATCCTCAAGCGCATGATGGACCTGAACTACACCTCGCGCGATCAATACACGCAGGCGATCGCCGAGCCGATCCACACCAAGTCCTCGGGCACCGAGTACAGCGTGCATGCGGAATACGTAGCGGAAATGGTGCGGCAGATGATGTACGCGCAGTACAAGGACGAGACCTATAGGCGCGGCCTGACCGTCACCACGACCATCGATTCCGCCGATCAGGACGCCGCCTACAAGGCCGTGCGCAAGGGCGTGATGGACTACGAGCGTCGGCACGGCTATCGCGGGCCGGAAGGCAACATCAGCCTGCCGGCGAACGCGGACGATCGCGCGGAAGCCATCGAGGACACGCTCGTCGATCACCCCGACAACGGCGAACTCGTGTCGGCGGTCGTCACGTCCGCGAGCCCGAAGCAGGTGGTCGCGCAGTTCGTCGGCGGCGATACGGCCACGATGTCGGGCGAAGGCCTGCGCTTCGTCGCGGCGACGCTGCGCAGCAACGCGTCGAAGGCGCTCGCGATCAAGCCGGGCTCCATCATCCGCGTGTCGAAGGACGCCAAGGACAACTGGCAGATCACGCAGTTACCGCAGGTGGAAGGCGCGCTCGTGTCGATGGTGCCGCAGGACGGCGCGATCCGCTCGCTGGTCGGCGGCTTCGACTTCAACAAGAATAAGTTCAACCACATCACGCAGGCGTGGCGTCAGCCGGGCTCCAGCTTCAAGCCGTTCATCTATTCGGCGGCGCTCGACAAGGGCCTGGGACCGGCGACGATCATCAACGATGCGCCGCTGTACTTCCCGCCGCCGACCCCGGGCGGCGATGCATGGGAGCCGAAGGACGACGATCAGCCCGACGGCCCGATGTCCATGCGCGTCGGCCTGCAGAAGTCGAAGAACCTCGTGTCGATCCGCATTCTGTCGTACATCGGCACACAGTACACGCAGGACTTCGTGACGAAGAACTTCGGCTTCGACAAGGACAAGACGCCGCCGTATCTGCCGCTCGCGCTCGGCGCGGGGCTCGTCACGCCACTGCAATTGAGCAGCGCGTATTCGGAGTTTGCGAACGACGGGTATCGCATCAATCCGTACTTGATCGCCGAAGTGGACGACGCGCGTGGCGCGGTGATCTCGCGCGCCGATCCGCTCACCGCTGCCAAGAATGCACCGCAAACGCTCGAACCGCGCAACGCGTACATCATGAACAGCCTGCTGCATACGGTCGCGACGCAAGGCACCGGCTCGGGCACCAACGTGCTCAAGCGCAACGACCTGCAAGGCAAGACGGGTACGACCAACGACGCGAAGGACGGCTGGTTCGCGGGCTATCAGAAGCAGCTCGTCGCGGTCGCGTGGATCGGCTACGACCAGCCGAAGACGCTCGGCAGCCGCGAGTTCGGCGCCCAGCTCGCCTTGCCGATCTGGGTGCAGTACATGACTCAGGCGTTGCGTGGCATTCCGCAGCAGGAGATGGACAAGCCTGACGGCATCACGACCGTCAGCGGCGAGATGTTCTATGCGGATCGCACGCCGGGCGCGGGCTTCGTCGCGAGTATCGGGCTGGACAACAACAATCCGATGGCGGGCGATGCTACCACGATGGGCGATGTCGGCCCGGCGGGCATGGCGGTGCCCGTGCCGCCGCCGCAAGTCACCACCGACGAGCGCCGGCAGATCATGGATCTGTTCAACAAGCCCTGATCGTTTCAGGATCTCGAATGCAAAAAAGCGCGCTTTCGGGCGCGCTCATTTAACGATAAAGCCATGGGGGGAAGCCAGGGCTTTATCGTTAAATGAGCATTATGCTCAAGACGCCGACACCCGCCCAGCACGAACTCGAGATGGTCACGCTCGAGG
>LFJI01000491.1 GCA_001235855.1 Candidatus Burkholderia brachyanthoides | reverse complement strand
ATCAAGCTCAAATTGAAAGAGCTGAGTCCCGTGATGTACAGAACTCAGCCCTCACAGCACTAGCCGAATAACCGTCCAACTTTGCGGGGTCAGTTCATTGTGCCGCGTGGCTTTTTCTTATGTCGATTCGATGCCGCTACCACGCTTTCGGATCCCCGCCCAACTCCTTGCACGTGTCATAGGCGATGGCCTTCAGCTTC
Organism: Candidatus Burkholderia brachyanthoides; assembly: GCA_001235855.1. GTDB lineage: Bacteria > Pseudomonadota > Gammaproteobacteria > Burkholderiales > Burkholderiaceae > Caballeronia > Caballeronia brachyanthoides. The sequence continues at coordinate 1,968 of LFJI01000491.1, read as the reverse complement.
TCCTCGCCGATCTGCCCGGACAACGCGTAGCCGACGCGATCCCACGCCCAGTAATACGTGGTGCGCGAGCCGTCGTGAAGATAGCAAACCTTCGTATCGTTGCGTATCGTTACGGCGGATGGTGACCGTCACCATATCATATACAGCGTGAGATGTTCGCCCCCCGCGTCTGGTACATGAAGAGCGCTGCCGGCCCTTCCTCGCCCGGCAGCAAGCGCTCGCCCACGAGCTGAAAACCGTATTCGCTCAACGACAGAATCGTCACGCTGCGATTGAACCGCTTCGACAGCCACGTGACCAGATGTCCTGCTGCGACGCGCTCACTTCCACCGCATGACGCTGCTCCGGCGCATACACCGCATACGCGACGTCGGCGCGTTCGGCGAAACGCACGCGCGGCTCGCCGAGGTTCGGTAAGAACATATGCATCAGGAATCCACACGCGATGCCCACGACCAGAAAGCACGCCGCCAGCAAATAACGCTCGCGGGTGCGCGGCCGCATGACGATCACCTGCGGCTCGGCCTGATCCGCAAATAGCGCGCGTAGCGCATTGTCCTGCGCGCGATAGGCCGCGACGGGCGCCTCGCATGATGGGTCGTTCGCAAGACGCGCCTTCACCGCGTCGTGCTCGTCGCCTTGCAGTTCGCCGTCGACGAACGCGGCGCGGACAGCGCCTGCAACTCGCGCTCGTCCGGTGCGGAGGGTCGGTCAAAGTTCGTCATGATCGGCTTACCCCTTTCAGGGACGACGACGGCTTCTTCGCCGTTTCCTCGCCGAGCAGAACCCGCATATGCTCGCGCGCTCTCGACAGGCGCGACATGACGGTTCCGGTCGGCACGTTCAACACCACCGAGGCCTCCTGATAACTCATTTCCTCGACACACACTAGCAACATCACTTCCCGCTGCTCGACTGGCAAGCAATACAGCGCGCGCTGCACGAGACCGTCCACTTCGCCACGCGGCGCGGCCGTTTGCCGCCACGGCGCGGTTTCATCGTCCACGGCGATATCGCGCTTATCCCGCAACTGATCAATGTAGATATTGCGCATGATCGTAAACAGCCACGCCCGCAGATTCGTGCCCGCCTGAAGTGCCCGCCTGAAACGATTTCGCGCGATTGAGCGCGCGCTCGGTCGCGTTCTGCACGAGATCGTCGGCCCAGGCGCGATCGCCGGTCACGGTCGAAGCTCAAGGGCGTGCGCCCTTCACGGACCGCCGTACTCGTGCGGCCAGAGGCGCCGTTCGTTCCACTTGTGCGGCAGCGCGCGCCCGGGAGCGCCGCCGTACCGATCGCTCGCTTCATGTTCCCTTTTTTGTCCGTTGATGAAAAGACCGGCGGACGCCACGGTTTATTCCGCGCGCGTCCGCATCGGGCCGTATCTGAATGACGACTTGAAGTCGATTGGATGGTGACCGGGTCAGGGCTTGACCACGTGCCACACGTTTTTGAAGTTGTCGCCGTTCATGTCGCCGGCCTTGGTGTCCTTCTTGAAGGTGTACACACGCTTGCCGTCGTAAGCCCACTGTTTGCCACCGTCCGCGGACACCGTGGTCCACTTGCCGCTCGGCTGATCGGAAGCGTCAGCCATCGCGGCGGGCCAGTATTCCGTGCAGCCGCCCGTACAGGCGCTAGGCGAGCCGGCTTTGTCCTTGTCGAAGGTATAAGTCGACGGCCATGCCGTTCGATGTGGTGGGCGCGGCGGCGAAAGCAGTGGAAACCGCGCAGACAGCGGTGGCGGCACAGACGGTGCTCAGGATTCGTCTCTTCATTTCATCTTCCTTGTGGAAGTTGTATCCGTAGAACGTTCGGTGACGCTGCGCTATTCCACGAACGATGAAATAAATCAATGCGGCAGCGTCCTCGCACCGGTAGCAGGCTTTCCATTCAAGCCCATCCACACGCGTCTGACCCCTTCTCCACCTGGTTCAGCCACGACGCGTAGGTTGGCGTGAGGTGCAGGTG
>LFJI01000490.1 GCA_001235855.1 Candidatus Burkholderia brachyanthoides | reverse complement strand
TCTACCCCTGTGCTAGCAGGTGAAACAATCATCTATGCGACCTCACGTCGCAACTGGCCGTCCTGCCTGATCGCATCGAACGCGGTGTTCAGGCGGTTTTGCAGTTCGGTGTCGCCCGCGCAGGCCGATGGCCGTGCCCGGCCCGATGATGGCCTTGTCGGTGATCTTCGGGCCGACCAGCGCGAACGGCTTGCCCTGCGGCTTTTTCAGAAAGCCGAGCGAAGCCTGCACGGGATCGGTGTAGATCGCGTCGATACGGCCTGCGACCAGATCGGCCTCGACCTGTTCCTGATCGCCGTAGGCGATGACGATCGCGCCGAACGGCTCCCACTTGAGCTTCGCATAGCGTTCCTGCACCGTGCCCTGCTCCACGCCGATGCGCTTGCTTTTGAGCGCCTGCGGCGTCGGCAGGATGCCGGACGGAGCCCGCGCGCGACGAGTTGCGTGCCCGTGTCATACAGCGGCTGCGTGAAATCGATCTGCTTCAGACGTTCTTCGGTGATGCCTATGTCGGACAGCACGGCGTCGAACTTGCGGGCCTTGGGCCGGGAATCATGCCGTCGAACGAGTTTTCGATCCACACGCACTTGAGCTTCATCTGCGCGCACAGGGCGTTGCCGAGGTCAATGTCGAAGCCGGCGAGTTTGCCATCGGCCTGCTTGGATTCGAACGGCGGATAGGTGGGGTCGACGGCAAAGCGGACTTGCGTGAGTTCCTTCGCGTGAGCTGCCGCCGGGAGGGCGGCGGAGACGACGGCGAGTGATGCGAGCATCGCGCGAAGCGCGAACGATGCGGACTTCTTGAGAGACATGCCAGTCCTTCGAGACTTGCGGTGAAAACTGGCACGCGAGGCCACGATGCATACCGGATATGCGATGCGACGCTGCGTGCGGAAAACCCGCAATGCTAGCAAACCGCTCGAAATCGTCTCTTACGGCACGACCGACAAAAACAGGAACGCCGCGAAAATCACCAGATGCACGACGCCTTGCAGTACCGTCGAGCGGCCGGTGCCAAGCGTGATAACGGAGACGAGCAGGCTCAGCGCGAGCATCGTGATTTCCTTGGGCGCGAGGCCGAGTTCGATCGGCTGGCCGATCACGATCGACACCACCGCCACCGTCGGAATGGTCAGCCCGATGCTCGCGAGCGCCGAGCCGAGCGCAAGATTCAGGCTCGTCTGCAAGCGGTTGGCGCGCGCCGCCCGCAGCGCGGCGAGCCCTTCTGGCAGCAGCACGAGCGCGGCGATCACCACGCCGACCACCGCCTCGGGCGCGCCCGAGGCGGCGACGCCCGCCTCGACGGCGGGCGACAGCAGCTTCGCCAGGCCGACCACCGACACCAGCGAGAGCAGCAGGAACACGAGCGCGAGCCACGCTTCGCCGTTGCTCGGCGGCGGCGCGTGCGGCACGTCGGCTTCCTCGTCGGCATCGCGGTTTTCGGTCACGCTCGCGGATTCAAACGGCAAAAAGTAGTCGCGATGGCGGATGGTCTGCACGAACACGAAGGTCACGTAGAGCACCAGCGAAATCACGCCGACGAATATTAGTTGCGAGGTGGAGAGCGTCGGCCCGGGAATCGTGCTGGTGAAATTGGGCAGGACCATAGTCAGCACGGACAGCGCGAAGAGAATGGCGAGCGCGGCGCTGGCGCCCTGCAACTGGAAGTCCTGCACGTGATGCCGCAAACCGCCCACCAGAAGGCACAGGCCGACGATCGCGCCGCTGCAGATCATGATCGCCGCGAACACGGTGTCGCGCGGCAGGCCGACCTTGTCGGGGCCGCCGGAGAGCATCACCGAGACGATCAGCGCCACTTCGATCACCGTCACGGCAATCGCCAGCACCAGCGTGCCGAACGGCTCGCCGACACGATGCGCTACCACTTCCGCGTGATGCACGGTGGCGAACACTGCCAGCGCGAGCGCGACGGCCGACACGATGAACAACACCGTGTTGTGGATCATCGCGGCCGCGCCTAGCACGATGAGCGCGAGTATCGGGGTGAGGAGGGTCCAGTCCAGCTTGAGTTTCATCGGCGCTCCGGATTGTCTGGTTGATAGGTTGCGACGTGAGGCCGCATAGATAATTGTTTCACCTGCTAGCACAGGGGTAGAGAAACCAGCCGTAACCTAAGGGTGCATGCATGGTTGGTAACGACCATGTGTGAAGCCACC
>LFJI01000489.1 GCA_001235855.1 Candidatus Burkholderia brachyanthoides | reverse complement strand
CCTGCTGGAACATCTTCAGCCAAGCTGAGCAACCTTTTTGAACTGGCCTTTAAGGGGGCCCCTCTTCCGAAAGGAAGGGGGGCTACCCTACAACCCCACGTGACTGGCGATAGGATCTTCGGATCCAAGGTGGAGCAACCCACCAGGAAGCGCGGAGCGTCGTTTTGCCGTTCGCCTGGGCAGCTGAGATCTGCGTACCGTTTCCACGGAGTCGGTGGCTGTCCGTTCCGCGATTCTGGATTCATCCCTCATCCGCCGCGTCTGGACTCCATCGGTCTCCAGCAGTTTTCGCGTACGCGCGACCCAGTCAACCTGTTTTGATCTAACGGAAAACGTATGTTTGACAGAGCCGAAAGTACCCTCGCCAACTTCGATCCCGAATTGCTGAAGGCGATCGAGCAGGAAAATCACCGTCAGGAAGATCACATCGAGCTAATCGCGTCGGAAAACTACACCTCGCCGGCCGTGATGGCCGCGCAAGGCTCGCAACTCACCAACAAATACGCGGAAGGCTATCCCGGCAAGCGCTATTACGGCGGCTGCGAATACGTAGATATCGCCGAGCAACTCGCGATCGACCGAGTGAAGCAACTGTTTGGCGCGGAAGCGGCCAACGTGCAGCCGAATTCCGGCTCGCAGGCCAATCAGGGTGTGTTCTTCGCCATGCTCAAGCCGGGCGACACCATCATGGGTATGAGCCTCGCCGAAGGCGGCCACCTCACGCACGGCTCGCCGGTCAACATGTCGGGCAAGTGGTTCAACGTGGTGAGCTACGGCCTGAACGAAGCCGAAGACATCGACTACGACAAGCTCGAGAAGCTCGCGCAGGAGAACAAGCCGAAGCTGATCGTCGCAGGCGCGTCGGCGTTCGCGCTGAAGATCGACTTCGAGCGCATGGCGAAGATCGCCAAGGCGGTCGGCGCGTACTTCATGGTCGACATGGCGCATTACGCGGGTCTGGTCGCGGCGGGCGTGTACCCGAATCCGGTGCCGCACGCGGATTTCGTCACGACGACCACGCACAAGAGCCTGCGCGGCCCGCGCGGCGGCGTCATTCTGATGAAGGCGGAGTTCGAGAAGCAGATCAACTCGGCCATCTTCCCGGGCATTCAGGGTGGTCCGCTCATGCATGTGATTGCCGCGAAGGCCGTCGCGTTCAAGGAAGCGCTGTCGCCGGAGTTCAAGACGTATCAGAAGGCCGTGGTCGAAAACGCACGCGTGCTGGCCGAAACGCTGGTCAAGCACGGCCTGCGCATCGTCTCGGGCCGCACGGAAAGCCACGTCATGCTGGTCGATCTGCGCGCGAAGAACATCACCGGCAAGGCTGCGGAAGCCGCGCTGGGCGCCGCGCACATCACGGTGAACAAGAACGCCATTCCGAACGATCCGGAAAAGCCGTTCGTGACGAGCGGTGTGCGTCTGGGTTCGCCCGCGATGACCACGCGCGGTTTTGGCGTGAAGGAAGCGGAGATCGTCGGCAATCTGATCGCGGACGTGCTCGACAATCCGGAAGATCAGGCGAACCTGGAGCGCGTGCGTGCGCAAGTCTCCGAGTTGACCAAGCGTTTCCCGGTCTATCGTTAATCTCTCAGCCGACAAGCCCCGATGCACTGCCCATTCTGCCGACACGAAGACACCCAGGTCGTGGATTCTCGCGTGTCGGAGGATGGCGCGGCCATCCGGCGGCGGCGGCGCTGTCCGTCCTGCGACACGCGCTTCACCACCTACGAACGCGTCGAACTCGCGCTGCCGTCCGTCGTCAAGAAGGACGGCACGCGCGCCGAGTTCGACCGGCGCAAGATCGTCGCGAGTATGAAGCTGGCGCTGCGCAAGCGCCCGGTCGCGGCGGACGCGATCGATGCCGCCGTGTCCCGCATCGAATATCAACTGCTCGGCACCGGCGAGCGCGAAATCCAGAGCGAGCGTCTCGGCGAGCTCGTGATGAACGAGTTGCGTCAGCTCGACACCATCGCCTATGTGCGTTTCGCATCCGTCTACAAGCGTTTCGAGGATGTCTCCGAGTTCGAAGACGTGCTCGACGAGTTCCGTCACGCGGCGCCGAAAAAGACCGCGTCGCGTAAGCGCTGAATTTTTTCGCATCATCTCTCCCAGACTGATTTGAATCGTGAGCTAAAGTCAGAAGTGGTGTAAGGGGGAGTTGAGGCGGGAAATTGAAGGC
>LFJI01000488.1 GCA_001235855.1 Candidatus Burkholderia brachyanthoides | reverse complement strand
GCTATAACCATTGAGCAGTTCATCGAGGTAGTTGACTCATACATCCGCTGGTACAACGCAAAGCGGATCAAGGTCTCGCTCGGCTACCTCAGCCCGATCGAATACCGGGAAAGCTGGGAATAGCGACATAAACCCGTCCAAGATTTTAGCCGCCCCCCTTTCGCCAAGTCGGTAATGCACTTTCACACCCGGCATGCCGCTCGAATCGCGATGGTCGTAGTCGAGTTCGATGCGGTTCTCCGGTTCAGGCAGATCTTCAGCGATCGCGGCGATGCCTACCGTGCGGTTATAGAGCTGCGCGAAACGCGCATGATGACCGGGACCGAGCGGCACCTGACGCATGAAATATCCGGATACCGCCGTTTCTGCCGGTGGCGCGCAGCGCAGCACTTGCATCGTGTAGCCACGCGAGAAATCGCGCTCGCGAGACGTTTCGTAAAACTGCTGGCTTAGGATGCAAGCGCCGTGAGGACCGAAGCTCGAACGCATATCGTCCTCGAACACGCCTTCGGTGTAGGCGAGCGGATGAAGCATCAGGTTGCGTCCGACAAGGCCGGTGTCGTTCAGCAGCCCATCCGGAAAGGCGCTCGATTTTGAGTCCAGCAAGAGGCGCGGCGTACCGATCCCGCTTGCGGCCAGCACGACCACGCGCGCATCGATGCGCCGTTCGCAGCCTTGCGCGTCCACGTACTCCACGCCGTTCGCGAGGCCGCACGCATCGAGCGTCACTTCCCGCACGCGGCACTGAATGCGCACTTCGACGCCTTGAGCGAGCGTGGCCGGCCAGTACGTGACATCGACACTGGCTTTTGCGTCCTGCGCGAAGCCGGTATTGCATGGACCGAGATTGATACACGCTACGCGGTTTCCGTGGCGATGCGTGTTGATAGCCGCATACGATGGCCACCAGTGCCAGCCGAGTGAATTGAACCCCGCGCCCATCGCGCGTCCGGCGGGGTTGAGTGGCACGGGCGGCAGCAACGTTTCGTACTCGGGGTTGGCCATGTCGCCGACGAGCCCTATCATACCCACCATACGCTCGTTTTCGGCGAAGAACGGCTGCAGTGCGGCGTAGTCGAGCGGCCAGTCGTCGCCCACGCCCGTCGAGACTGCGCGTGCGGAAATCCGAAGGGTGAAAACGTGGAAAATGCGCCGAATACAGGATCGTGCTGCCGCCGAAGCCATTGTAGTTGGCGATTGCGATGGGTGAGGCGGAGTCGTAGATCGGATAGTCAGCGGCGTTGTTGCGGACCGACGGATTCGATCTGTACTCACCTGAGCACGCAAGTTCCCAGTCGATGCGCGTCGACAGATAGTCTGCGGGCTGCACCACACGCCCCTGCTCGAGACAGACAATGCGAGGCCCGCGCTCGCGCGACAAGCGCCACGCAGCGGCAGATCCGCTCGCACCAGAGCCGACGATGACAATGTCCGCGAGGTCTTTCATCGTCAGGCGGGCTTCTTCGGGGTGAATTGCTCGAGAATCTCGGGAATCGCGATCAGGATGTCCGCTTCGCATGCAATCTCACCATCCACGCGAGCGATGCCACGGCCTTTGCAGATGCCCCGGCGCCAAGACAGCACTTCGGTGCTCGATTTCGAACTTCTTGTCCGGCAGCACTTCCTTTCTGTAGCGCACGGTATGTTGAAGTGCGTGCGTCACCTTGCCTTTGAGGCCGGGCAGCGTCGTGATTGCGACGGTTAGCATCTGTGCCAGCGCCTCGAGTTGTAGCGCGCCTGGCATGTTCGGGCCGCCGGGAAAGTACCACTCGTTCATCGTCAGATTCTTATAGCCGCGGGCGGACTTGCCTGGCACGACCTCGTCGACGTGATCGGTCATCAGGTAGGGGTAACGATTCGGCTGATATGCCTGAAGTTCCATGCAGTTCAGGCTGAAGCCCTGTGACGGATTTTCGTGAGCGGTGTCCATCTGTTCCTCGATGTTTAATGCGGGCTCAATGCACGTCGATCCCGCGCGAGAGGCTCGCCACGATATCGTAGCCGTCCCAGACGATGTTCATGTCGAGTGCGCCGCCGACGGGTATCACGCGATCCATACCGCACAGCCGTTGGGAGGTCACGAACTCGCGCAATTGCGCCGGGCTCTAAGTACTACTGTGTCGTAAGATCCATGGCATTATATGAGCTTCTTCATCCTTTGCATGAGGAAGCGATGGACTGGAAGAC
>LFJI01000487.1 GCA_001235855.1 Candidatus Burkholderia brachyanthoides | reverse complement strand
AGCAAATCGCCAAAGAAGTAAATAGCTCCCTCATGGAGATTTTGAACTGGTCTCTAAAGCGCGCATCCCACAATCGTGAAAATTGAACCGAACTGGAATTTTAGGATTGGTCTGAGGACCTTGGTTCAGTTACCTTTTGTTGCTTCGAACGGCCAGACGTTATTCTTGCAAGGCAAGCGCTATGCGGCAGCGCATCACGACACTTCATGCCCAGACAGGATAGCGAAATAGTTTTTGGACTCGATGATGAGCAACGGCACGTGGATGCCCATGTAAGGCTCGCTGTCTACCACACGTGCAGATTTCATCAACATCAGGAAGTTCACCAGCATGCAATACGCCGTCGCGCAACGCTCGGATGTGAACGTCGACTGCGGTAACCAGAAACAGGCGGCGGATGCTGTTGTGTATTGCGATGTGCAGCCCGTTTCCGTTCGACGCGCGGGCCGCATTAATTGTTTCGAGTCTCACTCTTCGATGTCAATCTCTGTTTCGCCCCATCATGGTACCTCCAGTTGTCTGAGCGGACGCGGCCTTCGAGATAGACTATGCAGTTCGCAAATGCTGATTTGACCAATGCTGAAAAGCTAAGCCATTCGTATGCGCAAATCGAACGATCACTGCGACCACGATAGGAACAGCTTGATGCCACAGCCTGAGTGCTCCCGAACCACTCTCACTCTACTCATCGACCTTGTCTGGCGTCTGGTGCTTCGCAACTGATTCCCGCTTGCTCGAGAGTGGTGGCGCATTCGGTGGCCTCTTCATGAAGGGGCAGTGGTCGCGATCTACGTGGGGGATTGCGCTGTTGCTCGTGAAGACGTCGTATCGGTCCGAATGGAGCTTTCCTGGCGGAAGCATCCACGCGGGCGAGAGCCCGGATGCAGCAGTACGCGAAATGAACGAGGAGATCGGACTTCCCGCGTATCCATTGAAGCCCGTAGGCAGTGTCAGCGGCGTGTGGGACGGAAGGAACGACCGAGTGCATTTCTTTGAATTGCATCTGGATCGTCTGCCCGAGTTGCGCATCGATAATCGCGAGATTACAGATGCGAAGCTTGCGGCGCGGGAAGCGCTGGATAGTATCGCGCTGACGGGACCGGTCGTGGCTTTTCTCGATGGTAAGCGCGGCGGTTAAAGCGGGCCTGGTTTCCCTCGCGAGTACGAGTGCCGCTGCTTACATGGCGAGCGAAATAGGCTGCTTCGATACAACGGATCGGCTCGTATAAGGTCTTCATGATGCTCCGCGTAGGCCGGGCAAACACGTTTCCGAATGATTGGCCATTTCGATCGCGTCTTTAGGTTAATGGGAGTGAGCCGTTAGCAAGCCTCGCTTATTTGACCAGCGTCTCGTGCGTCAGAAACGCGCGCGACGGCAGCATGAATCCGCGCAACGCCAGGTGTTCAATCGGCCTCTTTCTTTAAGATAGAGGATAGCGAATCCATTATGCAACGTCATCGCAACCAAACGAGCAAGATACCGGCCCTTCCACATTTTTTTTTGATAACGCGCGTCATTGAAGAACATCTTGCCTCGGGCATGCGTTCTCGAAGCGCACATCAGCATTGCCTTGCCGACGCAATGGCGATGCTGATGACCGCCATGACGCAAGCGTTTGTGCGAAGCCGCTCTTGACATTCAATCGAGATTTTCGTGCGTTGTTTCGTGCCGGCTTGATAGCGCCAGAGAGCGGCGCAGAGATCGCGAGACTAGATGATGCGCTACTGCCCTAAACAACCCGAGCACATAACGCGTCATAAGCTATTGATATCAGAGACCATCCATATGGTGGGCCGGGTGGGACTCGAACCCACTATCGGTCGATTATGAGTCGACAGCTTATACCAGTTAAGCTTCCGGCCCTTTAAAAGAAGAAGGGCAATTCGGGATAGGGCAGGCCTCACGGCCCGACCCCTCCCACACCACCGTGCGTGCGGGGTCCGTACACGGCGGTTCGGATCGATTAGCCGGCCCGTAGATCTAGTGATGGGAGTCCAGGTGAACGGAAGTAGCGGTTGGTCAGCGCCTGGGCCACCGCCGGGCAATGGCTGAGTCGCCATTTGGACAGCAATGGAGACAGAGGACCGCCTTGCGGCGTGCCCTCGTGCGTCGCACCAACCAGCCCGTTGTCCAGCACCTGCCGTCAGGAAGGAGCGAGTCAGCTTCAAGATTCGTTTGTCGCTGACTCGCT
>LFJI01000049.1 GCA_001235855.1 Candidatus Burkholderia brachyanthoides | reverse complement strand
CATCTCGAGTTCGTGCTGGGCGGGTGTCGGCGTCTTGAGCATGATGCTCATTTAATGACAAAGCCCTGGGGGCGAAGCCAGGGCTTTGTCGGCAGTCTAGGCATACGTCGAAAACATATGCCTTTTTGCCTGATGCCGCGCCGTAGCGGCGGCACAGCGGGTTTTTCGCGGCGGTGGCTTCCCCGTTGCGGGCGGTCGGTCCCGCGACGATTGCCGGACGCGCGCGGCTCAGTCGCCGAACAGCTTTTGACGCAGTTCGCGCCGTTCCTGCGCTTCGAGCGAGAGCGTGGCGGTCGGACGCGCGATCAGCCGGGGGATGCCGATCGGCTCGCCGGTTTCCTCGCACCAGCCGTAATCGCCGGATTCGATGCGCGCGAGTGATTGCTGCACCTTCTTCAGGAGCTTGCGTTCGCGATCGCGCGTGCGCAGTTCCAGTGCATGCTCTTCCTCTATGGTCGCGCGATCCGCCGGGTCTGGCACGATCACCGTCTCCCGCAGGTTTTCGGTCGTCTGGCCGGCATTCTTCAGAATGTCCGCCTGCAACTGTTCGAGCCGATTTTTGAAGAACGCGAGCTGTTCCTCGTTCATGTAGTCCTTCTCGCTTATCTTCAGGATTTCGGCTTCGGTCAAGAGTTTCGTTGTCATCTGCTTGCTTCTTCAATGTAAGGCGTCGTCTTCACAACGCCCGCAACTGCGTTACCCGCACGCAGCGCTTCGGTATGCTTCAAGCTACGCGTCACGATGCGGGGCCGAACTCCTCTGGAACCCGATATTGGAGGATGCTCCGGACCTCTGAGCGCTGACATGGCTCGCTTATCCGGTCTCGGTGCTTTGCGCCGATTCGCCTTCCCCCGGTGAATCGAAACATCGTCCCGACGGGACATCCCTTCTCCACTATCCGCCGACTGAGAACGCTTGAGGCGCCTGGCCTTTGGAACTGCCCTTCTCCAGTGGGGCTGTATTGTAACTGAACCGCAAATTCCGACGACAACCAAGGAAAACCCTGTCGATTGGTGCCGGAATTTCAAAAATATAACGCCTGAACGTGCAAGAAGCGATGACGCTTCGTGGCGACTACTACACATCCGCGAAGAAAGTCAACTACGAAAAACGCCGCACGTGAGTGCCGGTTCGAGCCTCGCGGCGGCGTTTTCCCGAAATCATGCTTTCCTCGCCGGAACGGCGCCCGAATCGATTCGGCAATTCAAGCGATTTACGTGCCGAGCGCGCTTATTTCACCAGGCAGGCGTCGAGCCCGTCGGTGATCAGGTCCTTCGGCAGCTTGATGCCGATAAACACAATCTTGCTGTTCTTCTTCTCGGTGGGCACCCATTTACCCGCGAGGTCGCTGCCCATCATCTGATGCACGCCCTGGAACACGACCTTGCGATCGACGCCCTTTATATAGAGCATATAGAGCACGCCCTTGTAGCGCAGCAGACGTTCGCCGTAAATCTGCAGGATGCCGCCGAGGAAGTCTTCGAGGCGGTTCGGATCGAACGGCTTGTCGCTGCGATAGACGAACGACTTGATCTTGTCGTCGTGATGCGCGTGCTCGTGATTGTGGCTGTGATCGTGGCCGCAAGTCGAATGATCGTGGTCGTGGTCATCTTCCGCGAGGAAATCCGGATCGATCTCGAGCTTCGAATTCAGGTTGAAGCCGCGCAGATCGAAAAATTCCTTGATGTCCGCATCGCCGAAATTCACGACCTTGATGGCCGCCCGCAGATTCATGTGCAGCAGGCGATGCTTGAGCGTTTCGAGCGTGTCGGCGTCGACCAGATCCGACTTGGTGATGAACAGGCGGTCCGCGAAGCCGACCTGCCGCTGCACCACTTCGTGCTAATCGAGCTGCGCGCCGGCGTGCTTCACATCGACCAGCGTGATGATGGCGTCAAGCAGGAATTCGTCGGCGATGGTGTTGTCCATGAAGAACGCCTGCGCCACCGGGCCGGGGTTCGCGAGGCCGGTGGTTTCGATCACCACACGGTCGCAGTCCAGCGTGCCAGCTTTCTTCTGGTTCGCGAGGTCTTCGAGCGCGCGCGCCAGATCGCCGCGGATCGTGCAGCAGATGCAGCCGTTGCTCATCTGGATGATCTGCTCGGCGGTTTCCTGCACGAGGATATTGTTGTCGATGTTCTCTTCGACGAACTCGTTCTCGATCACGGCGATCTTCATGCCGTGCTGCTCGCCCAGAATGCGCTTGAGCAGTGTGGTTTTGCCGCTGCCTAGAAAGCCGGTCAGGATGGTTACGGGAATCATGTCGCCTAAGTCCTTGTCTGTGTTTGGGAAATGCGCGGAATCGTTTACTGGAACATATTTGCCGGCCGGGTGCCGCAACGGCCCGGCGCTGTGCGGCTACGCGTTTAGCCCGACATTGGGGCGCTTACGCGATTTGCAACAGCAGCCATTTCAGGTATTCGCCTTCGGGAAACGTGGTCAGCAGCGGATGATCCACGCCCGCGCCGAGTCGCTTCAGGATGCGCGCATCGGCCACCGCGCCCGCGACGATCTTCTGAAACAGGTCCGAATCGATCGCGCCGGAGCAGGAATAAGTGAACAGCAGGCCGCCCGGACGCAAGCAGCTTGAACCCGCTCAGGTTGATGTCCTTATACGCGCGCGCCGCGCGATCCACGCTTTCCTTCGATGGCGCGAACTTCGGCGGATCGAGCCACGATCAGGTCGAAGCGCTGGTCTTCGTCGTACAGGCGGCGCAGCGTCTTGAATGCGTCGGCGTCGAGCCATTCGGCTTTGCTTTCGTCGAAGCCGTTGGCCTTCACGTTCGCGCGCGAGAGCGCATCGCCGGAAGAATCGACGGAGACCACACGCGCCGCGCCGCCCTTGAGCGCTGCGAGCGAGAAACCGCCCGTGTAGTAGAAGCAGTTCAGCACTGCGTGGCCTTGCGCGTGCTGCTGCACGAGCACGCGGTTGTCACGCTGATCGACGTAGAAGTCGGTCTTGTGGCCGTTGCGCACGTCGACGTGATAACGCACGCCGCATTCGTTTGTGATGAGCGTCTCGGGCGACGCGTCGCCGGCGAGGACACTCGTGATCTGTTCCAGCCCTTCTTTCTGGCGAATCGACACGTCCAAGCGCTCCTACACGTTGGGACAGCCAGTTGCGCCGGTCAGTAGTGCCTGCACGATGGCCTCCTTCCACGCTTCGACGCCCGTCCGCTATGAACTGGCAGACGAGCTGCGCGTGCGTGCCTTCATCGGCGACGTAGAAATCGACGATCAGGTCCGGCAGGCCGTCCGCCTCGCCGAAGATGAGGCGCGTCGCGCCGGTGTCCCTGACCATCGCCTGCCGATGCACGACCGCGCGCTGCACGCGGCGCTTGAAGAACGCGTAACGCGTGATCGACCGGCTCGCGCTCGTTGAAGGTCCACACGCGCGCGCGAATCTGCGATTGCGGGCTGTACGACGCGCGGGCGAGAAAGCGGCCGTCGGCGGCGTGCACGGTGACGGTCGCGCCGGGCGCGGGATTGCCGTCGATCCGCGCGATGGCGTTGGCGTAGATCCACGGATGGCGGCGGACCAGCGACTTGTCCTTCACCGGCTTGAGCGTGATGGTATTCATTGCGGTTTTGATTGCGGCGCGGTTCGACGGCGCTCGCGGGTTTTGATCGGGTATCAATCGCGCTTCTTCGCGCGCGGATGCGCCGAATCATAGACGCGGGCGAGATGCTGGAAATCGAGCGACGTGTACACCTGCGTCGCCGTGATGCTCGCGTGCCCGAGCAGTTCCTGCACGGCGCGCAGGTCGCCGCTCGATTGCAGCACATGCGTCGCGAACGAGTGACGCAGCACGTGCGGATGCACGTTCGACGGAATGCCCGCCGCGAGCGCCATGCGCTTCACGCGCTCCCGCACGACGTCCGGCGACATGCGATTGCCGCGCGTCGACAGGAACAGCGGAAACGGATCGAGCTTGACGAAGTCGCCACGCACGTCGATCCACGCGCGCAGCGCTTCGATCGCTTTGCGGCCGACCGGCACGGAACGGCGCCTGCCACCTTTGCCCAGCACGGTCACTTCTTCGTGGGCCAAATCGAGCCAGCCTTCCGATCGATGTTCGGCGGTATCGACGAAGTAGACATCGAGGCCTACCAGTTCCGCCAGACGCAGGCCCGACGAGTAGAACAGTTCGAGGGTCGCGTGATCGCGCAGCGCTTCGGGCGTGCCGGCTAGCGGCGCGTCCATGAGCGTCTTCGCGTCGTCGACGGATAGCGCTTTCGGCAGCGTCTTTTCGCGCTTCGGCGCGCGCACGGTCGCGACCGGATTCGCCGGCATCTCGACGCGCTCGGCCAGCCAGCGATAAAACGCCCGCCACGCCGACAGCCGATGCGCGATCGAGCGCGATGACAAGCCCGCCGCGTACGCGCGCACCACGGCGCCGCGAATATCAGCGGCGGTAAACGTTTCGAGCGGACGGTCTTTGGCTAGCGCGCGCAGTTCACCGAGTTCGTAGGTGTAGCCGCGCAGCGTGTGCTCGGACAGATGCCGCTGATGCTCCAGGATCGCGAGATAGGTCGAGACGGCTTCAGCGGCGTCCATGTTCAATGCGGCAGGAGACGCGACAGCGCCGCGCTCGCCAGCGCGCCGATCTGCGTGAGAAAGTCGAAACGGTGCGGATCGGGCGAGCCCATCACCAGCAAGCCGAAGACCGGCGCATCGGGACCGGCTTGCGGATCGCGCAGGCCGATCAGCGCGACGGATTCGATCTTGCGCAGTTCGTCGCCCGCGCCGTCCGTCGTCGTGGCCGATGCCGAATTGGCTTCTTCGAGCCATTGCGCAGCCGCGAAGCCGGTGTTCGCGCCGCAGTACGGCGCATCCAGACTGGTCGCGAAAATGCGCACTTCCTCGCCGACCTGACGCGAGAAATCCGCCTGCCGATACGCCTCGTCCACATCCCACACGCGCAGCGCGGCATGCGGCACGTCGAAGACTTCGCACAGGCCTTTGCTGACGGTGGCGGGCAGCGTGTACAGGTCGCGCTGGGCGGCCACACGCACGGTCCAGCGATTGAACTTGGCGGAGATGCTGTCGTTCTCATGGCCGTAGCGCAGCATTTCCATCTGGCGTTTCTGCAGCGACATGGCGGCTTTGCCGTGCGGATTCGAAAGCCGGATGGTGCCGATCAATTCGGCGTGCTCGGCGAAAAAATCGGGGTTGTCGAGCAGGTAGTCGGCGACTTCGCGTGCGTTCATGGTCGATTGGGTTGCGTTGGACGGTTGCGTTAGACGATGCGGTTGAGCTCGATCTCGCCTTCGAAAACCGTTGCGGCGGGGCCTGCCATGAAGAGCGCGGCGGATGCGTCGCGCGCGCCGTCCCAGCGGATCGTGAGCGTGCCGCCGTGGGTCTCGACGCGCACGGGCGAGTCGAGCAGGCCGCGCCGGATGCCCGCCGTGACCGCTGCGCATGCACCTGTGCCGCAAGCGAGCGTCTCGCCCGCACCGCGTTCGAACACGCGCAGCTTCACGCTATGACGATCGACGATCTGCATGAAACCGGCGTTGACGCGCTTCGGAAAACGCGTGTGGCGTTCGATCAGCGGGCCTTCGGTCAGAACAGGATATGCCTCGACATCGTCGACGATTTGCACAGCGTGTGGATTGCCCATCGACACGACGGAGATCCAGCGCGTTTCGCCTTGCACATCGAGCGGGTAGAGCGTGTCGGCGCCTTGCTTGCGGCTTTCGAGCCCTTGCGCGTCGAACGGCACGCGCGGCGGATCGAACTCCGGCGTGCTCATATCGACGATGACTTCGCCGTCGTCCTGCATCGTCAGCGTGATGATGCCGTTCTGCACCTGCACGCGCACCGTCGATGCGCCGGTCAGGCCGCGATCGCGGACGAACTTCACGAAGCAGCGCGCGCCGTTGCCGCAATGCTCGACCTCGCCGCCATCGCAATTGAAGATGCGGTACTTGAAATCGACGCCTGCGACGGTGGGCTTTTTGACGAGCAGCAATTGATCCGCGCCCACGCCGAAATGACGATTCGCCAGCGCGCGAACCTGCGCGGCGCTCAGATCGAGCGCCTGCGTGTAGCCGTCGAGCACGACGAAGTCGTTGCCCGCGCCCTGCATTTTCGTGAATTTGAGTCTCATGGCTGTTATTGTATGTGAGGCGCGCCGGTTTTTCCGCCGCGCCTCTTCTTACGGCCGCACGCGTCAGTAAAAGCCCGGTTGCCCTTCCGGCCGCGTCTTGAACCGCTTATGCACCCAGTAATACTGCTCGGGCATGTGCGGAATCTGCTCTTCGAGAAACGCGTTCATGCGCTGGGCGTCGGCTTCGTCGTCGCCGGTCGGATAGTTCTCCCACGGGTTGAAGATCTTCAACCGATAACCCTTGTAGTTCGGCAGCACTTCGCCGATGAATGGCACCAGCTGCGCCTTGCCCGTCTTCGCGAGCCGTCCCATGGCCGTCAGCGTGCACGTCGGGATGCCGAAGAACGGCACGAACGTCGAGTTGCGCATGCCGTAGTCCATGTCCGCGCCGAGCATTACCGGCTTGCGGTCGCGCAGCCAGCGCAGCACGATGCGCGCGCTGTCCGCGCGGCTTGCCATGTCCGCGCCGAAGCGGGCGCGCTGCGTCTTCGCGAGTTCCTCGATCTGCGGGTTCGAAAACGGCTGATACAGCGATCCACATTGCCGACGCAGTGAGTAGTTCAGAAAGATCGACCCCGCTTCGATGCCGACGAAGTGGAAGCCGAGAAACAGGGTGGGCGGCAGATCGGGATCGGTGAGATCGATCGCGCTGTCCAGTTGGATCAGCTTTTCGAGCTTCTTCGCCGAGCCGAACCACTGCACGCTGCGCTCGACATAGCTTCGAATGGCGTGGCGAAAATGCTTCTGCGCGATGTCCTCGCGCTTCTCATCGGACCACTCGGGAAAGCACAGCTTGAGGTTCGTATGCACGATGCGCTTGCGCCGGCTCGGGATCTGATAGAGCAGCCAGCCGAGACCGTCGCCGAAACGCGCGGTGATCCCGTAAGGGATGATCGCCAGAAACTTGAGAAACGCGATGGCCAGCGCCACGCCAATACGCCCTAGCATGAGGCCGTGCTCCGGCGCACATACCGGCGGTCGCGACCATCGGAAGATTGTTGCGGGACGAATGACAGCAAACGTTCGAACCTGTAGAAGTTTAGGGAAGCCGCTATAATAAAATCTTCGCCGAGTTAATGGACAACTTGCGGGGCGAAACCGCCAGGCGCTGAAAAGCGCTGGTCGGAATGTATAGACATCCGCTAAAGCGTCGCCGCTTCAGACTCCGAACGAAGTCGGCTACGTGAACATCAACCGTACTTACTGGAGTCTGAAGCGTGTCGAACGACTATCTCTTTACTTCCGAATCCGTTTCCGAAGGCCACCCGGACAAGGTCGCCGATCAAATCTCCGACGCCATCCTCGACGCCATCCTGGCGCAGGACAAATACTCGCGTGTCGCGGCGGAAACCCTCTGCAATACCGGTCTCGTCGTCCTCGCGGGCGAAATCACCACCACTGCCAACGTCGATTACATCCAGGTCGCGCGCGACACCATCAAGCGCATCGGCTATGACAACACCGACTTCGGCATCGACTATCGCAGCTGCGCGGTGCTGGTCGCTTACGACAAGCAATCGCCGGATATCGCGCAAGGTGTTAACAAGGCGCACGACGACAACCTCGACCAGGGCGCGGGCGATCAGGGCCTGATGTTCGGCTACGCATGCGACGAAACGCCTGAACTCATGCCGCTGCCGATCTACCTGTCGCATCGTCTCGTCGAGCATCAGGCGAATCTGCGTCGCGACGGCCGTCTGCCCTGGCTGCGTCCGGATGCGAAGTCGCAGGTCACGGTGCGTTACGTCGACGGCAAGCCGCATTCGATCGACACCGTGGTGCTCTCCACGCAGCACGCGCCGGAAATGGAACTGGCGCAACTGCGTGAAGCCGTCATCGAAGAAGTGATCAAGCCGACGCTGCTGAAGGACCTCATCAAGGGCGACATTAAGTTCCTGGTGAACCCGACGGGCCGCTTCGTCATCGGCGGTCCACAAGGCGATTGCGGCTTGACGGGCCGCAAGATCATCGTCGATACGTACGGCGGCGCAGCTCCGCACGGCGGTGGCGCGTTCTCGGGCAAGGACCCGTCGAAGGTCGATCGCTCGGCGGCGTATGCCGGCCGTTATGTCGCGAAGAACATCGTCGCAGCGGGACTGGCGTCGCGTGCGCTGATTCAGGTTTCGTACGCCATCGGCGTGGCGCGTCCGACTTCGGTCATGGTCAACACGTTCGGTACGGGCCGCGTGTCGGATGCCGAGACCACGCGTTTGGTTCAGGAGCATTTCGATCTGCGTCCGAAGGGCATCGTGCAAATGCTCGATCTGCTGCGCCCCATCTACGAGAAGACCGCGGCTTATGGTCACTTCGGCCGTGAAGAGCCGGAATTCTCGTGGGAAGCCACCGACAAGGCGCTCGCACTCGCGGAAGCCGCAGGCACGGAGCCGGTCGCGACGGTCGCGTAATCTCGGCGCGCCAAGGTGGTAGAGGCAGTAGAGGTAGAAACAAAACCGGCAAGCATTGCGCTTGCCGGTTTTGTTTATTTGAGCGCGATGCAGACTCACCGCGCCGTCAAAGCTTGATCGCGCGCGGCGAACGCGTACCAGCCTTCGCTGCTCGTGGACAGCCGGCGCGGACGGCAGCTCGTCAGTGCAGCCGCTTGCGGCCGGGGAAGCTTGATGGTCGGCGCGCGCAAGGTCGCACGCGGCAACAGCGAGCGCAACGATACCTTGCGCGACACCGCGCGCACGCTCAGATTGAAGAAGAAGCCCCGAAACCACGACCGGATGCACGTGCTTGATCTGCTCCGCCAGCGCATGCGTGCGCGCGGAATGCTGACGCAGCACTCGGATCACGCCGAGTTTGGCGGGACGCGCGGCGCGCGAAGCGACTCGGGAAAGGCCTCTGGCAATTCGGTGGTTCATGTGAGCGTAGGTCGGTTGCGGTGTAGCAAACTCGAAGATAGTCGTCTCAAAAAGAGCGTTCAACAGATTCGATTCGATGGGGCAATGCATCCAACCATTAATTACTGCGGTAAGTCCGCGTTTTCCCTAGCGATTGCGCGCGAACGCTTTCTGAGGATGGCTCAAGCCCTTATGGCTCGGGGCTTCCCGGCTATCGGACGGAAGCGGATTTACAATGCGCTGATCCAGTCTGATTCTGCTTATAGCGCGGGTCAGATGATGTCCTGGTAAGAAATGGAAATGTCAGAACAAACTTCGCTTAAATCGAAAAAAGAGCAGGTGCAAGAACTGCGCGAGAAGAGCTTCGTCATCGCGAAGGAACTCGTGCCCGCAGCGCGGCTGAATGCAATGCGGGACATCGTTCAGCGTCAGCTCGCGGAAGGCGCAGCGCCCATCGAGTTCGAAGCTGATCTGCGCTATCCCGGCGCGCCCGACTCGAAAGATGCGCCCGGCGGCCACACCGTGCGTCGTCTGCTCGATGTCTACTCGCGTAATCCGCACTTCGCGGAATGGGCGACCTCACCGGACGTGCGCGGCTGGATGGAGCTTTACTTCGGCGAGACGCCGTATCTTTCGCGCGCGCATCACAACTGTGTGATGACCAAGCATCCCGCGTACGGCAGCCTCACCGGCTGGCATCGCGATGCGCGTTACTGGGCGTTCGAGCGTGACGATCTCGTGTCCGCATGGCTCGCCCTCGGCGAAGAGACGGTGGATAACGGCGCGCTCTGGCTTGTGCCGGGGTCGCACAAGCTGGCGATCACGTCCGATCGTTTCGATCAGGAGAAATTTTTTCGCGCCGACATTCCAGAGAACACGGAGTTGATCCGCACGGCGGTGTCGCCTGAACTGGCGCCCGGCGATGTCGTGTTCTTCCACTGCAACACGTTGCATTCGGCGGGCAAGAACCTCACCGATCAGGTCAAATTCTCGCTCGTCACGACTTATCGCGGCGCGAGCAACTCGGCGTTGCCCGGCACGCGTTCGGCATCGAAGCCGGAAGTGGCGCTCGTCTGAGCCATCCGGACGATCAACGCTTCGACGGAATGACGAGGCCGATCAGACCCGCCAGCGAAGCAATCACGCCGCCCGCGATCAGCCAGATGGTCCTTGTTCGTGGGCGAGCCGGTGAAGAAGCGCGAGACATCGTTCGATACCGAATGAAACGACTGGCCGCCGAAGTAAAGCAGGATAACGCCGCCGACGAGCAACGCCGCGGAAAGTGCTCGAGCCATAAAGGAGCTTTCATTTTGTAATACGCGTTAGGTTAGCGGCTGTGCGTGGCCGCGTCCAACCGTTCAGGCGGCAGGTGACGGCGTTTCGCGCGTCAATGACTAAATCTTGCGAAGCAGGTCGGCCTGCACGTTCGGATGATCCTTCGCGCTGGTCCATGCGCTGACGTTGAACTTGATGCCGGTGTCGGTGTAATCGGTCACGGCGATCCACGGCGCGGGCGAGTCTTGCACGATGCGCGGATCTTCGCCCCGACCATGTGTTTCAGCTCATCGAGCAGATGCTCGACGCGCAAGCTGTGCTGCGCCTGAAAGTTGATCACCACGCGACGGCGATCGTTCGCGCTGTAGTTGGTGACCGCGTTCGACCAGATCAGGCTGTTCGGCACGTACATGATGATGCCGTCCGCTTTCGTCAGACGCGTGGTGAACAGGCCGATTTCGTTGACCGTGCCCGCCGTCGTCCCGCTGCCTTCGATGTAATCGCCGACGCGGAACAGCCGCAGCAGCAACAGCATCAGTCCGGCGGCGATGTTTTGCAGCTTCCCTTGCAGCACAAGGCCGATGGCCAGTCCGGTGGCGCCGAGCACGGTCAGGATGCTGGCCATCGCAATGCCGAGCTTGCCCAGGGCGGCGACGATGGCGACCACACGGATGGCCCACATTGTGCGCTGGCGAGGACCGGCGTGAGCGTGGCATCGACATGGTGCGGGCGAGGGCGCAGCGCAGCGCATTGGCGACGATGTTCGAAATCCACCAGCCGATGACGAGAATAACGATCGCCATCAGCAGATCGATGCCGTAGGTCAATGCGATGGCGGAAAATGAATCGTAGGCGAGGCGTAGTCTGTCCATCGGTCGTGCTCCTTGTTGCGAGAAGTGCATTTGTCCGGTGATGCGAGTGATCGTTCCCTAAACGCTGTCATGCTGCTTGTAAGATGGTGTCCGAATAGCGGGATACGGCGCGCCAATGACTCACGTGGCGCCCGAATGCTCTACCATGGGCAACCTTGGACCAGCATAGGCGATGAAAGCGCAAAGGCTTTTGCGCCCGTGCCGGCGGCATACGTCTAACGATCATCCAGATAGCTATTTGCAGAGGATATCCGTCATAGCATACTAAGCAGCTTCCGGGCGCTATTCAGACATGCCGTACCGCACGTGTGGCAGAAGCGGTTTGAAGTTGCCCGCGCTGTCGCTGGCTTGTGGCACAACTTCGGCGATACCACGCCCATCTCCACCCAACGTGACATTCTGCGCTGCGCATGGCGTTCGATCTGGGCGTCATGCACTTCGATCTGCCGAACAACTACGGCCCGCCGTACGGTAGCGTGGAGACGAACTTCGGCCGCTTGTCCAAGGACGACTTCAGGCCCGTATCGCGATGAACTGCTGATCTCGTCGAAGGCCGGTTGGGACATGTGGTCCGGCCCGTATGGTCAGGGCGGCGGGTCGCGCAAATACGTGCTCGCGAGCCTCGACCAGAGCCTGAAGCGCATGGCCTCGATTACGTCGATATCTTCTATTCGCATCGTTTCGATGCCGATACGCTGCTCGAGGAAACCGCCGGCGCACTGGCAACGGCCGTTCACTCCGGCAAAGCGCTGTATGTCGGCATCTCCTCGTATTCTGCGGCGAAAACGCGCGAAATGGCCGCCTTGCTCGCCGAGCACAAAGTGCCGTCGCTATCCATCAGTCGTCGTACAACCTGCTGAACCGCTGGATCGAGGAAAACCTGCTCAACACACTCGACGACGTCGGCAGGCAGCATTGCGTTCACGCCGCTCGCGCAAGGTCTCTTGACCAGCAAATACTTCACGGCGTGTGCCGCAGGGCGCGCGCGTCAACAAGCCGGGCGACGGCTCGCTCGGAGCATTTAGGAGCATTTGAGCGAGCAAAACATCGCCCATGTGCGCAAGCTCGACGATCTTGCGAAGAAACGCGGCCAGAGCCTTGCGCAGATGGCGCTCGCATGGGCGCTGCGCGGCGGGCGCGTGAGCTCGGTTCTGATCGGCGCGAGCCGCCCGGAGCAGGTCAGCGAGAATGTCGGCGCACTGAAGAATCTCGAGTTTTCGAAGAAAGAACTCGCGTAAATCGATCAGTACGCGACTGAAGGCGGCATCAACCTGTGGGAAAAGCCTTCGACGGATCAGCGCGTCTGATTCTTACCCGGCATCAGGGTATTTGGGATAACTCGGTGCGACGTGAAGTCGCGTAAATGATTGTTTGGCAAGGCAATAGCCTTGACCAA
>LFJI01000486.1 GCA_001235855.1 Candidatus Burkholderia brachyanthoides | reverse complement strand
TAATGCACTTGAAACACCGACTTTGCGATATCCACGCCCACTGCCGTACAATTGATCACTGGATTCTCCAGTTGCCTTGGAAAACTTCGTATTTTCCACCTTGGGCACATCGATGCCGTCGGCCCGTGAGGATCCACCTTCCTCTTTCTTTCACTCCGCCACGGCGGTGCGCCACGGCGGTGGGAGGCGTTCATTTCAATTCCTCCTGGTTGCATTCAGTTCGATGCGTGGTTTTCGTTCCGTGGATCGGTCTCAGTTTAGGCGCTAATGGCCGGGCGCGCCGGCTGTGTGTCATCTGTAAGCACAATCCACGTCATTCTGCGAGATAATAACAAACTAACCAGATCGCACAAAATACGTGAAAATATCGGAGGACACGCATGCCTTGCGCGGTCACACTTCGGACATTCTTTTTCGCGGTGCAGCATTGGCGTCACTGCCGCGCCGACTTCCTGAGAGCATCACGTATGACCAGCAAAACGTCCTATCTCATCGGCCTGATCGGTTCGGGCATCGCCGATTCGCTCACGCCCGCCATGCACGAAGAAGAAGGCCGCATCCTCGGCCATGTGTACCGGCGCATCGATTTACAGGCGCTGAATCTCGAACCATCCGCCCTGCCCGATCTCCTGATCACCGCCGAACGCATGGGATACGACGGCCTGAACATCACCTATCCGTGCAAGCAAAGCGTGATCCCGTTGCTCGACGAACTCGACCCCGACGTACGCGCTCGGCGCGGTCAATGCCGTGGTGCTGAAGGACGGCAAGCGCATCGGTTACAACACGGACTGGTCGGGTTTCGCGCGGGCGTTTCAGCGCGGCCTGCCCGGCGTACCGATGCAACGCGTCGTGCAACTCGGCGCGGGCGCGGCGGGCGCGCATGCGGCGCTGACCATGCGCGCGCACTCACGCTATTCGACTCCGACGAGGCGCTCGCATCCGAACTGGCGGCCGCTTTCCGGATCGCACGGTGACGAGCGGCGACGACCTGCGCGACACCCTGGCGAGCGCGAGCGGTCTCATCCACGCGACGCCGACCGGCATGGCGAAACTGCCTGGCCTGCCCTTGCCGGTCGAGTATCTGCACAAGGAACTGTGGGTCGCGGAGATCGTGTACTTCCCGCTCGAAACCGAACTGCTGAAGACGGCGAAAGCGCTCGGTGCCGCACGGTGAGCGGCGGCATGGCCGTGTGTCAGGCCGTCGATGCGCTGCGCATCTTCACCGGACGCGAGCCGGATGCCGAGCACATGTTCGAGCATTTCCAGCGCCTGCTCGAACGCTGATCGCCTTTGTTTAGCCGATGCAACGAAAAACGGCGACCTCGAAAGAACGCCGCCGTTTTCACTGATGGTGAATGACTGAGGATCAACCCTCGCGCCGCATGAAGCGCACGACGGAATCGATGATCATCGCGCGATGCCGCGCCCGCGAACGCGCGCCCGACGGATCGCGCCCAAACGCCGCGCCCCACGTATGGCGATTCGCGACGCGGTGAAAACACATCGAGCTGATCATCAGATGCAGGTCGATGGGATCGACGTCGTCGCGAAAATGCCCCGCCGCCACGCCGCGCGTGATGAGATCTTCAATGGTCTTGACGACCGTGGAATTGCGCGCCTTGAAGGTCTTCGATTGTT
Source organism: Candidatus Burkholderia brachyanthoides (assembly GCA_001235855.1). Taxonomy (GTDB): domain Bacteria; phylum Pseudomonadota; class Gammaproteobacteria; order Burkholderiales; family Burkholderiaceae; genus Caballeronia; species Caballeronia brachyanthoides. The sequence goes on along the minus strand of LFJI01000486.1, from coordinate 556 downwards.
CGATGTACTTCGCGCCGTGAATATTCTCGATGGTCACGAGCCGCACGAAGTCGCGATGCTTGTCGTGATAGTCGAAAGTGAAGCCAACAAACTCGCGCAGCGCTTCCTCAGGGTCCATTTCGGTGAGTTGCAACTCCTGCTCGAACGCACGGATATCACCATAAACCTGTTCCAGCACCGCCTCGTACAAGCCTTCCTTGCTGCCGAAGTAGTAGTACAGCATGCGCTTGGTGGTGTTAGTGCGCTCCGCGATCGCATCGACGCGCGCGCCCGTGAGACCCATGGCCGAGAATTCCTGGGTCGCGATGTCCAGGATGTTCCGCTTGGTCTCCTCAGGATCGTATTTGCGCCGCCCTTCCACCGTATTCGAAGCGGGCGCAGGACTCGTGGCCGTGCTCGCCTCGCTGGCGGGCTTGCTTGCTTTTTTCATTGTTGGGATCGAGAACGGCGTTGGAAAACGATTCTAGCATGGGGGTTATAAGCTTTGTATAGACTGGAGATATGGGTAACACTCCGGACGAATGGTTCGTCCGGAGTCGATCATGGCCTGGGATAG
>LFJI01000485.1 GCA_001235855.1 Candidatus Burkholderia brachyanthoides | reverse complement strand
GGAGCTCCTTGCGGCATGAGAGCCGTCGGCCCTCAAAATGAATTATTCAGGTCCGGCTATCGATCTGCGCGACGGGCACGCGCTTTGCCTCGGGCCTGACAAGCTTTTTCGAGAGGACGTCCCATTGCATGAACCGCTGCAAGGCCAGATCGCGCTCGTGATCGGTGCGAGTTCCGGCATCGGCGAAAGCGTGGCGCAGGCGCTCGCCGACGCCGGCGAGCGCCTGCGCCATCAACTACACGCGCACGCGGAGCCGGCCGAGCAGCTTGCCGCGAAGATCGCCGCTATGGCACGGTGGATATCGTCGTGGCAAATTCCCGCCTGCAACAGGACGTCGCGTTCCGCACGATGACGCTCGATCAATGGCGCCGGGTCATCGACACCAATCTCACCGGACAGTTTTTGAGCGCGCGCCGCGCGGTGCGCGAGTTCGAGCGGGCGTGGGCCGCGTGCGGTGTCGAAGGCGCTCGGCAAGATTGTCTGCACAAAGTCATTCCGTGGGCCAGGCATGTGAACTACGCGGCGTCGAAAGGCGGCATCCAGATGATGAAGTCGCTCGCGCAGGAAGTCGCGCCGCAGCGTATCCGTGTCAACTCGATCGCGCCCGGCGCGATTCGCACGCCAATCAACAAGGACGCGTGGGATTCGCCGGAAGCGCTCGACAAGCTGCTGACGCTGATTCCCTATGGCCGCGTGGGCGAAGTCGAAGACATCGGCCACGCGGCCGTGTGGCTCGCCTCCGACGACAGCGATTATGTGGGTCGGCACGACGTTGTTCGTCGATGGCGGCATGACGCTTTATCCGGGCTTCGCGGACAATGGCTGAACGCGCCTCGCTCGATGCGCGGCGAACCATAAAGAAACCAGCGGGGAATCGAATGAAAGAAATCAACGTGGATGTCGCCGTGATCGGCGTGGGCACGGCGGACATGGCCGCCTATCGCGCGGCCTGCGAAGCGGGAGTGAGAACTGTGCTGATCGAAAGCGGCGAGTTCGGCACGACCTGTGCGTGCCTCGGCTGCATGCCGTCGAAGCTGCTGCTCGCCGCCGCCAACGGCCTGCACGATGCACGCGCGCTCGCGCGCGCGGCATCGAAGGGACGCATGCGCTGGAGGCCGATATCCGGCGCGTGCTCGAGTACGAGCGACGCGAACGCGACCACTTCGTCAACGGCGTCGTGAAGGAAGTCGAATCGATGGCCGAAGGCGATATCGTGCGCGGACAGCCGCGCTTCGAAGCGCACACTCGGCTGATCGTCGGCGACCACACGCGCGTGACGGCGCAGCGCGTGGTGATCGCAGTGGGGGGGCGGCACCGTTCATCCCGGATGAGCTTCGCGTCTTCGGCGACAAACTGATCACGAGCGACGATCTGTTCGAATTGCGCACGCTGCCGCGCCGCATCGCCGTGTTCGGTGCGGGGCCGATCGCGCTCGAACTCGGTCAAGCGCTCGCGCGACTGGATCTCAACATCTTCATGTTCGCGAAGGGCGGCAGTGTCGCGGCATTGACGGATACAGCCGTGCGCGACACGCTCGCCGGCATCCTCGCCGACGAGTTCTATTTCGACCCGGACGCGAAATTCGACGAAATGAGCCTGCGCGACGACAAGCCGTATATGCGCTTCAGAACGCCCGATGGCCGGGCGCGCCGCGAGACCTTCGACCTCGTCGTGCTTGCGGCAACCAACCGGACGCGCGCCGAATTTGCGGGCGCTCGCGCTCGAGAACGCGGACATCGAATTGAACGACAAGGGCGGGCCGCTATTCGACGAAACGACGATGCGTTGTGGCGACAGCGCCGTGTTCATCGCGGGCGATTGCGACGGCACGCGCCCCTGCCTGCACGATGCCGCCGACGAAGGCAAGCTCGCGGGCGACAATGCCGCGCGTTACCCGGACGTGCAGGCGGTCAAACGCAAGGTGCCGTTCTCCATCGAGTTCTGCGAGCCACAAGTAGTGAACGTGGGCGCGTCCTACGACGACCTCGACAAGCAGATGACGGTGACCGGCGAAGTATCGTTCGAATCGCAGGGACGCAGCCGCGCGATGCGGCAGAACCACGGCCTGCTGCACGTCTATGCCGACGCCAAAACCGGCAAGCTGCGCGGCGTGCAAGGCTGCGGTCCGGCGATGGAACATATCAGCCATTTACTAGGTTCTGTTCACATTCTCAGCAGCGGTTCAAAGGCGCAGGCGAGCACGGCGA
>LFJI01000484.1 GCA_001235855.1 Candidatus Burkholderia brachyanthoides | reverse complement strand
CCCTTCAAGGACGGTGAACTGCGGCAAGACGATCGAGCGGTTCAGCAGAAACTCGCCGCTTGAATTCAAGCGGCACGATGCGGCTCATACACCACTCTTGACGTTAGCTCTGGTCAATGGATGCCGCACGTATGCATCATATCTCATATCAAGCGAAGATGCTGCACCCACCTCAAGCGTTTTTATTTGCAACGCAGAACGAATGTGCGGATAGACCTTTGCTCTTGTGCTTGCGAGCACCTTCTCAGCTAGTTGATCTGACGTCGCTTCGCAGAGCTGGCTTCGATGGTTTGATCGATTGTGAACTAGCCGGACCTTGGGCCCTTGTTCAAGTCGTCGTTGAATGCTTCAAAGTTGACGTGACGCGCAGTGGCGAGCGCCTATCGCGTTCACACCCGAAGCGGACGACTGCTCGCAGTTTATCGAAAGAAACATCAAGCAGTGAGATCGCTTCTTCGTCCAAGAGCACTACCGATGGCGCCTGAATGTTGAGCGAGGAGACTCACCAAAGGTGGTTAAGTAAGCTTGAGAGAACCGGTAGAAATTAGTGAAGCCCCAACGCGAAGCGATCTGCTCACAACTGCCAGTCACGAGCGGATTTCGTAAATCTTCTCGAACACGCTCCAGGCGCACGTCACGTAAGAATTCCATTGGAGTGAGTCCCTTATGGCGCATGAATCCCACCTGAAGTCCTCTAACGCTGAGCGCAGCAGCCTCTGCGATTTCGGGAAGCCGAATCGGTTTGGTCGCGTTCGCATACATGTACTCAATAGCGCGCTTGATTCGCGCGGGTGTGACATCGGACGGAATCGAGCGAAGGAAGTTGCTGTAATTGTGTCGCGCGCCCTGCAAGATCACCGTTGTCATCGCTTGCCTGAGGTAGCTCGCCGCGATGGGACTTGTGTTCATAACCGATTCGCCTAACAAACCAACCTTCACGGCAGCTGTGATATGCATAAGGGTCGCAGAGTCATCGGGTCCGAGGGGCGCATCCGAGTCAAACCGCAGTCGCTTGTGACAGGGACTTCCCGTCAAAGACGCGAGATCAGCATGAAGCGTGGCGGCTGGAATAACGACTGTATCGAGTCGAGTCCCCGTGCTGTATTTCGCTTCTTCTATCGATAAATTGTCCAAGATGAATATCGAAGGTGGAGACGACCACTTTCCATCCACCTTCCAAGATACGTTACCGCCGGCCGGCAACGCGATGAAGAACATGTCGGAATTGTTGATGTTCTGCATCGACCACGGCGTGTCCATTTCTGACATCCGTAGAAAAAATCCACCACCTGTAGCCGTGCGTTTTTTGTAATGAAACACCCCTTTACTATCAGGCTGAACGCGAATTTCTACTTGGCGTTCCTTGTAGTGCTCTTCCACTTCCTCCGGGTCATTAAAGTCCTGTGGCGATTCAATCATGTACTGGTCTTTATCCATTTTATCCATCGAGACATTCATCTCGCCCCGCGGCTTGCGATGACTCATCCAATCAGCGACAAGGAATGTGATCACGTCAGCGATCATCGGCACAAAAATCCAGCTGTCGATATACACATCTTGAGCAAGCCGTTCGCCCGCCCGCCTCGTGGCTTATCGCATCAAGGACAGAAGTTACATGATGTGGCTGGACAAGCCAGCCGGTTTACGTATCGCTTCGTTTTTTGATTTAAGAATGCGTATTGTGTAGTTGATTTGACGTCGGCTAAACAATATTTTCAGCCAAAATCAAAGTGGGTTTCTCAGTCTTTACTGACTGAACGAGAATCGGTTTCAGCCTGTGGGCAAGTTATAATGACCGGATTTGCTTGGATTTCGCTGTTGGCGCGGCCGCTGGTTGTTCGGCGCTCAACCTAATTAATAGCGCGGCGTCAACACCTTTAGGTGGAACCATTTCAGCAGTGCAGAGGTGGACCCCTACCCTGTCGGTTCGCTGTGATTAGCCGTTGATATGCTGAAATGAGAAGCTTTTTCGGGTAGACCCTAGCGGCCGAGTTGGAGTTAGACGCTCTTGGTTCTAAATTGCATGCGGATGTTCGGCCGCGCTAATGCCCCGTTACAAGGTCGGCACGCTCGCCTTCACGTTGCTACTGCGACCGCCCTCACTTCGCAGGCCGCTAGCTGTCTGTTTCGTCTAGGTGCGTGCGGTGGGTCGAAGTGACCGTGCCTCGCTTTCACGTACAGCAGGAATTTTGTTAGTTTCCTGTTTGTA
>LFJI01000483.1 GCA_001235855.1 Candidatus Burkholderia brachyanthoides | reverse complement strand
CCGCCTTCAATTTCCCGCCTCAACTCCCCCGTACACCACTTCTGACTTTAGCTCTGGCGGCAGCGGTTCCGGGCTACGCCCTTCACCGCTGCCGCCACGCCAGTTATCTCATCCTGATTAACGCGCTGCTCTCACCTTGATTGACGCGCGGCATCGGACTTGCGCTTGCTCTTCTGTTCGTCGTGCGGCATGATCGACATGAGGATCAGGCAATCCGCGTTTCGCTCGAAATAGCGAATATGCGACGTCATGATGCGATTGATCACCGCTTCCGCCGACAACGCCTTCCACGTCTGCGTATCGGTGTCGCCGAGTTCGTCCTCCAGTTCGCTCAACGCCACGATGTAGCAATCCCACAACGCCGACAGCAAACTGTCACGGTCCGGAAAGAAGTGATACATCGAGCCGATCAGCGTCTGCGCGCGCCGCGCGGCGCTGCCGCGCTAGTCGTCTTTCAATGCGCTTTCGGGCTCGCTGCGGGCTTTTTCATCGTTATGTCCTGTTGTGGGTGCAAATTAGACGATGCCGTCTAGATTCGTGCAAACTAGACGACATCGTCTAGTTTGGCGAGCGCTTGCCGTCATGCATGGCAACGGCATGCAAGGCACGGCGCGAGACGCCAACGATAACGTATTCATCGAAGCGGACGCCGGGCGGCAGTCCCGCGAATCCAGATGCAGGCGCGCGCAGCAAACCTTCGCGGCGGCGCGTGCTTCTCATCGTCGGCCTCGTCGCGGTGATCGTCGCGGCCGCATGGGGCGTGCGCTGGTGGAGACCCCGTCGGACGTTTCGTCGAAACCACGGACGACGCGTATTTGCAGGCGGACAGCGTGACCATCGCGCCGAAGGTAAGCGGCTATGTCACCGAGGTGCTCGTCGGCAACAACCAGACCGTCGCGGCGGGCGCACCGCTGGCCTGGCTCAATACGCGGCAGTATAAGGCATCGCACGATCAGGCCAAGGCCACGCTCGATGCGCGCGTTGCCGACCTCAAGCAGCAGGCCAACAAGGAACAGGTGAAGGCGCAGGCCGAGGTCTCGCGCGTGAGCCTCAGGCACGCGGAAGACGAGGTGCAGCGCTATCGCCCGCTCGCCCGGCGCGCTCGACGTGGAGTTGAATGCGCGCGCGCCGTTGCCGGCGTTGCCTGCGTCGCTTGCCATCAGCGATCCGGCGACGATGCTGCAACAGCGCCCCGACATTCGCGCGGCGGAGCGGCGGCTCGCTCGGTAACAAATAACCTGATTCAATGCGCCCGCGATCACCGAATAGAAGCCTGACATGCACACCACGGCAAGCGCAATGCCGATCACGATCGACGTCGCCGTGCCATGCTGCACGAGCATGAACATCGGATAGGGCGAAGCATCGCGAGCAGCGCGGCGATTTTCAGAAAACGCGTCCCGCCGATGCGCTCCGCGATCCACGCGGCAATCGGTTGCGCGCAGAACTGGATGATGGCGACCGCAAACAGGCAATCCAGAATTAGCGACCGCCTTATGCCGACGTACTGCGTCGTGTAGGCGATCATGAACGTGTTGGTGAAGTACACACCCGCAATGCCGATGATGTTCGCGCCGATGCACAGCAGCACCAGACCCCACGCCGTGCGGAACACTTCGGCGACTGGCACTTTCGCGGTGCGCTTCGCGTCCTTCACGCGCTGAAACTCGGGCGATTCGTTCACGCCCAGACGGAATTATGATGCCCACGATCAGCAACACCGCGCTCGCGAGAAACGGCAGGCGCCAGCCCCACGACAGAAACGCGGCCTTGTCCATCGACGTGACCATGCGGAACGCGAGCAACGACAGAATGAGACCGGCGGGATTGCCGAGTTGCGCGAACGAGGCGAAGAAGGTTTGCCGTCCGTTCGGCGCATGTTCGCCCGCCATCAGCCACCGCGCCGCCCACCGCGATCCCCTGCGCCACGCGCAGCAGCACGAGCAGCACCGGCGCGAGCATGCCCACAGTCGAATAGGCGGGCAACAGGCCGACACAGACAATCGGCACGCCCATTTCATGAGCGTGGTCATCAGAGCCTTTTTGCGGCCGATGCGATCGCCCAGATACCCGAAGATGATGCCGCCGAGCGGACGCGTGAAGAAGCCCACCGCGAAGGTCGCGAATGAGCGCTTCGCAAGCCCAAGGTCCTCCACGCCGACCGTGGCTACGATTCCGATTCGCATCGCCGACAACTTCGCGAACGCGGCATCAGAGCGCTCATCGCCAGGCGCC
>LFJI01000482.1 GCA_001235855.1 Candidatus Burkholderia brachyanthoides | reverse complement strand
TCCAAACTGATCACGTTCGCCGAAACGGCTGATCACTATCACCGAAATCCGCACAAGGAGCGGGTGAGCGCGGCCGCCGGCACCGAAAAATCGGTCTCGGCAGGTCAACGGACGAAGCGAAGGCCGACGTTCGACGATATTCCGCGTCAGGTCACGCCGGAGGGCAATAGCTTGCGCGTCAGTTATGGGGCGGCGTCGATGGGCCGCTGAAATCAGATGCCTCAGAAGTGGCGATCGATCGCGCGCCGCGTACGGCATCAGCGCCGAAGATTGGACAAGAGCGCCGTGATCGAAGCGATCCGCAGCCAGTAGGCGACCGACCTGTTTCCCATACTTGGCGCGCTCGCGAATGTGCCGACCGCCGTCGTCCACGGCGAACACGATCCGGCGCGCACCATCGAGCACGCGCGTGAATTGTCGAATGCGATTCCCGGCTCGTGTTTGCATCTGCTCGACACCGGCCATACCTCGTGCGCCGAAGATCCGGACACCTTCGCCGCGATCCTGCGAAGCGTCGCGCAAGCCGACTGAATAGCCCCCAATTATTGGGACGGCCGACGTGTGTTCAGCGCGCTCCGACGATCTAGGGCATCATAGATAAATTTTGTACCCGCGTAACCGCGCATCCCATCCGACATAGGTAAGCAGCAACGCGGACAGGGCTATGCGCGAATCGAATCCCTATCGGAGGTCATCAATGGCAACAGCAGGCTATACGGACACACGCCTCTATATCGACGGCGAGTGGTGCGACGCGAAATCCGGCGAGACCATCAACGTCGTGAATCCGGTCAGCGGCGAGATCATCGGCACGGTCGCGCGCGCGGGCGTCGCCGATCTGGAGCGCGCGGTCGCGGCTTCGCGTCACGGCTTTGCCACCTGGCGCAAGCTCACCGCGCTCGAGCGCGCCCAGACCATGCGCAAGGCGGCCGGCCTCATCCGCGAACGGGCGGACGCCATCGCGCGTCTGATGACGCAAGAGCAGGGCAAGCCGCTCGCCGAAGCGCGCATCGAAGTGAATTCGGCTGCCGACATCATCGAATGGTTCGCGGATGAAGGACGCCGCGTGTACGGCCGGATCGTGCCGCCGCGTAATATCCACGCGCAGCAAACGGTTGTGAAGGAGCCGGTCGGCCCGGTCGCCGCGTTCACGCCGTGGAACTTCCCGGTCAATCAGGTCGTGCGCAAGCTGTGCGCGGCGCTCGCCACGGGCTGCTCGTTCATCGTGAAGGCGCCGGAAGAAACGCCGGCGTCGCCCGCCGAACTGGTGTGCGCATTCGCCGATGCTGGTGTGCCCGAGGGTGTCGTGCAACTCGTCTACGGCGATCCGCCGCAGATTTCGCAATTCCTGATCGCACATCCGGATATCCGCAAGGTGACCTTCACCGGCTCGACCGCTGTCGGCAAGCAACTCGCCGCGCTCGCCGGCCAGCACATGAAGCGCGCGACGATGGAACTCGGCGGCCATGCACCGGTGATCGTCGCGGAAGACGCGGACGTCGACCTCGCGGTGAAGGCGTCGGGCGCAGCCAAGTTCCGCAACGCCGGCCAGGTCTGCATCTCGCCGACGCGCTTCCTCGCGCACAACAGCATCAAGCAGGATTTCATCGCGGCGCTCGTGAAGCATGCGGAGAGCCTGAAAGTCGGCGATGGCCTCGCCGACGGCACGCAACTCGGGCCGCTTGCCAACGCACGCCGCCTCACGGCGATGAACAGCGTCATCGAGAACGCGCGCAAGTCCGGCGCGACGATCGCGACCGGTGGCGAGCGCATCGGTCAGGCGGGCAACTTCTTCGCGCCGACGGTCATCACCGACGTGTCGCTGGAAGCGGATGTGTTCAACACCGAGCCGTTCGGGCCGATCGCGGCGGTGCGCGGATTCGATTCGCTGGAAGACGCGATCGCGGAAGCGAATCGTCTGCCGTATGGCCTCGCGGGCTACGCGTTCACGCGCTCGTTCAAGAATGTTCACCTGCTCACGCACGGCGTGGAAGTCGGCATGCTGTGGATCAACCAGCCGGCGACGCCCTGGCCTGAGATGCCGTTCGGCGGCGTGAAGGATTCGGGCTACGGTTCGGAAGGCGGGCCGGAAGCGCTCGAACCGTATCTCGTGACGAAGTCCGTCACCGTGATGGCGGTCTGACAAGCAGACGCAGGAGAGAAACGGCGCGCTGGTCGCGCTGTTTCAGACTGCTGACAAAGCCTTGGCTTCGCCCCAGGGCTTTGTCGTTAAATGAGC
>LFJI01000481.1 GCA_001235855.1 Candidatus Burkholderia brachyanthoides | reverse complement strand
CCGCTTGAATTCAACCGTCACGATGCGCCTCATACACCACTCTTGACGTTAGCTCTCGCGCCCGGCGACTCGGCGGCAATTCCCGCCCGCCTTTCGCCTTTTCCCCTCCCACTGTTGTAGTATCAAGTATTTTATACTAGCCACGCAGCGTTTCGCATGCTCGATTTCTTCCGCAATCACCAGCGCCTGATGATGGTTCTGCTGATCCTGATCATCGTACCGGGTCTCGGTATGGTCGGGATTCAGGGTTTCAGCAACTATTTTGACGAAATTGACGAAAGCGCCTATGTCGCAAGCGTGAACGGTCACAAGATCACGCGCGCCGAATTCGATAGTGCCTTCAGGCAGCAAGTGGACCGCACCCGCTCCATGCTCGGCGTGCAGTTCGATCCTAAAATGTTCGACTCGCCCGAGACGCGCGCCGCCATGGTGGACAGTCTCGTGCAGCAGCGCGCGCTGTCGGACGAGACGCAACGTCTGCATTTGACGGCATCCGACGACGCCGTGCGCCGCGCGCTGCTCAACGATCCCGGCATCGCGTCGCTGCGCAAACCCGACGGCTCCATCGACCTCGAACACTATAAGCAACTGCTCGCCATGCAGGGCATGACGCCCGCGCAATACGACAAACGCATGCGCTATTCGATCGCGAGCGAGCAGATTCCGAACAGCATTCAGGCGACCTCGTTCACGTCGAAGACGCTCGCGCAAAATCTGACCGAACTCGCCGAGCAGAAGCGTTCGGTGCAGGGCCTGTCGCTGCGTACGGCAGATTACGCGTCGAAGGTTCAGCCGACCGCTGCACAGCTGAATGCGTACTACGAAGCGCATCGCAACGACTTCGCCACGCCGGAGACCGCGACCATCCAATATCTCGTGCTGTCGCCGGCAGCGATCGCCGCCGCCTCCAAGCCGAGCGACGACGATCTGAAGAAGTTCTACGACGAGAACATCCAGCGCTATCGTACGGAAGGCGAAGTGCGCGCGAGCCACGTTCTGATCAACGCGCCGAAGGACATGAGCGCGGCCGACAAAGCCAAGGCCAAGCAAAAGGCCGAGGACATCCTCGCGCAGGTGAAGGCGCATCCGGACCAGTTTGCGCAGATCGCGGAGAAGAACTCCGACGATCCCGGCTCGGCGGCCAAGGGCGGCGACTTCGGTTACTTCGCGCGCGGCCAGATCGCCGGCGGCAAGGCTTTCGACGACGCCGCGTTCAGCCTGAAGAAGGGCGAAGTGAGCAATATCGTCGAGTCGGATTTCGGCTATCACATCATCCAGGCAACAGACGTGAAGCCTGCCGAAACCAAGCCGCTCGATCAGGTAAAGGATCAGCTCGCGAAGGACTACGCGGCGCAAGCGGGCACCAAAGGTTTTACGGACGCCGCGCAAGGCTTCACCGACACCGTCTACGAAAAGTCGAAGACGCTGCAACCCGCCGCCGACAAGTACAAGCTGACGGTGCAAACCGCGACGGTCGGTCTGAAGCCGAATCCACAATTGCCGCAGGACAATCCGCTCAACAATGCGAAGTTCCTCGCGGCCGTGTTCGCGCCCGACTCGGTCAAGGAACGCAACAACACGCAGGCGGTCGATGTCGGCAACAACACGCTCATCTCTGCGCGCGTGACGGACTACAAGCCGTCGGTCGTGCCGTCATTCGATGCCGTCAAGGATACGGTGCACGCCAAGGTCGTCGCGGAACAGGCTGCGGCGATGGCGAAGAAGGAAGGCGAGGCCAAGCTCGCCGATCTGCAAAAGTCGAAGTCCACCGATGGCTTCACCTCGCCGGTCAGTGTGTCGCGCAACGACACGCAAGGTCTGCCGCCGCTCGCGTTTGCGGCCATCTTCAAGGCAGATGCCGCTAAACTGCCTACCTATGTCGGCGTGGATCTCGGCGCGGACGGTTACGCGATCTATCGCGTGAACGGGGTGGACAAGGCCGCGCCGGTGGCGCCGGATCGTCTGGCGGGTGCGCAGCAGCAGATTGCGCAGGTGTACGCGCAGGCCGACATGGAAGCGTATGTGAATTCGTTGAAGGCGCGCTCGAAGGTCAAACTGAGCAGCGCGCCCACGGCATCGGCGAATCAGTAGAGCGCGCTTCGACGCGAAAGAAAGCGAAAGCCGCGTGAATGATCTAACCCTTAAAAGTTGGACGGTTCTTGGCTAGTGCCGTGAGGGCTCGTTTTTGTCTTGTCACGCTTCGCAAAGTACCGCGTTGCCGTGACCTGCTGTACGGCCAGC
>LFJI01000480.1 GCA_001235855.1 Candidatus Burkholderia brachyanthoides | reverse complement strand
ATCAGGTTGGACAGGGGACTCGCACCCCTAAGCTGTTGAGCATGCTCGGCGCACCGAAAAAAGCGCGCCAAACCGGCGCGCCCTTGTTAGGTCAGACATCCCGCGAAATCACGTTACCACGCCCACCTGCCAGGGCACGAATTCGCTCTGCCCGTAGCCGAGCTTCTCGCTCTTCGACGCCATACCCGACGCGCAATCCAGCATCATCTGGAAAATCTCGTCGCCTAGTTGATCGATGGTCGCGGTGCCGTCGATCACGCCGCCGCAGTTGATATCCATGTCTTCTTCCTGACGCTCCCACAGCGCGGTGTTGGTTGCCAGCTTGAGCGACGGCGATGGCGCGCAGCCGTATGCCGAGCCGCGGCCCGTCGTGAAGCAGATCAGATTGGCGCCCGACGCGACTTGTCCGGTGGCGGACATCGGGTCGTAGCCCGGCGAGTCCATGAACACGAAGCCCTTCGCGTCGATGCGCTGCGCGTACTCGTACACCTCGACGAGATTCGTCGTGCCGCCTTTCGTGACCGCACCGAGCGACTTCTCCAGAATCGTCGTCAAGCCGCCGACCTTGTTGCCTGCCGACGGATTGTTGTCCATCGCCGCGCCGTTGTGCTCGCAATACACTTCCCACCATTTGATGCGTTTGAGCAGCTTTTCGCCGATTTCGCGGCTCACCGCGCGGCGCGTCAGCAAGTGTTCGGCGCCGTAGACTTCCGGCGTCTCCGAAAGAATCGCCGTGCCGCCGTGCGCGACGAGCTTGTCCACGGCCGCGCCCAGTGCCGGATTTGCCGAAATGCCCGAATAACCGTCCGAGCCGCCGCACTGCAAGCCAACGATCAGATGTGACGCCGGCACCGGTTCACGCTGCACGCGATTCGCGTCGGCGAGCAGTTCCTTCACCATCGCGATGCCGCGTTCCATGGTCTTGCGCGTGCCGCCACTCTCCTGAATCGTGAAACTGCGCAGCTTTTCGCCGTCTTTCAGTCCGCCGGATTCGAGCACGCCCGAAATCTGGTTCGTCTCGCAGCCCAGTCCGATGAACAGCACCGAATGGAAGTTCGGGTGCATCGCATATCCGGCCAGCGTGCGTCGCAGGATCTCGATGCCTTCGCCCTTCATATCGATGCCGCAGCCGATGCCGTGCGTCAGCGCGATCACGCCATCGACGTTCGGATAATCCGCGAGCGCTTCCGGATGCACGTCGCGCCGGAAGTGGTCGGCGATCGCGCGCGCGACCGTCGCCGAGCAGTTCACGCTCGTCAGCACGCCGACGAAATTGCGCGTCGCCACGCGGCCGTCCTCACAACGAATGCCCATGAACGTCGCGGGCTTGTCGACGAAGGGAGTCGGATGCTTGTCGACGCCGAATTCGTGCTCGCGCTCGAAATCGCCCATCGACAGGTTCTGCGTGTGGACGTGCTGTCCGCGCGCGATATCCTTGCGCGCCACGCCGATGATCTGGTTGTAGCGCTTCACGGGCTCGCCCTGGCGAATCGCGCGCGTCGCGATCTTGTGGCCGGGCGGAATCAGCCCGGCGACGACGAGATCCTCCGACGCGATGCGCGCGCCGGAGAGCAACTGACGCGTCGCGATGACGACGTCGTCCTTGGGATGTAGCCGGATGACCGCATGGTCGGTGGATGTGGTGGACATGATGTTTTTTAGATGGTGGACAGAGCGCGATTGTCGGCGCGCGCTTCTTCGTCGGCTTTATTGAGCGGTTCGATCTTGCCGACGATTACAAGATAGCTGAATGCGCCGAGAAAGCAGAAGCCGCCCGCGACACACAGCAGAATCACGAATGAGCCTTTGGTGATGGCCAGCATCACGCCGGTGAAGGTCGTGATGACGATGCCCGCCAGATTCGATGCGAAGTTCTGAATGCCGCCGATGGAGGCGACATGATCCGGCGTCGGCGCGACATCGCTTGGCAGCGACCAGATCGACGCGGCCGCGAGGCGAGACTGTGCCGTACGCAATGCCGAAGAACAGCAGCATCAGATAGATATTGGTGACGAATGCGCACAGCGTGATGACGGACGACAGCAGCATGCCGCCGACCATGCAGGTCTTGCGCGGGCGGTCAGGCTCCAGCCCCGGCGATACAGCGCATCCGACACCCAGCCGCCGAGCCAGCCGCCCGGAATCGACATGAGCGTGGGAATGTGTACAGACCGGAGACATGGGTAACAGCTGTGTCAGGACAGGGGTAACACATTTAGCTTCTTTTGCCGCGCCCCTTCAAGCTG
>LFJI01000479.1 GCA_001235855.1 Candidatus Burkholderia brachyanthoides | reverse complement strand
TCCAAACTGATCACGTTCGCCGAAACGGCTGATCACTATCACCGAAATCCGCACAGTAATCGCTTAAATTCTGCGCACGGGATGCTCACGGTACGGATAACGCCTCGCGCCGGTCGCATCGGTTTGCGCGAAATTCCAACCGGCGTTCAGCGTTTGCAGCGTCGCCAGATCTATGTCGGCAACGGCGCCACGGCCATCCGTGTTCGCCGATAGCTCGGCCAGGCGATACAGCACCGGCACGCCATCACGCGTCAGTTGCACCGTGCAGATGACGTCGGCGTGGTTATTCAGCGCGCCGTGGATCGCCAGCACGGTGTTTTCGGGGAAATCTGCCGTGCCACCTGCGCGACGATCATCGGCAAGGGCGGCGCATCGTCTGTGAAGGCGCGCGAGCGAGATGGAATCGAGATGAAATCGGCGCCGCACGCACCGAGCGCCAACAGCGCGAACAGGAATGCGGCGGCAAAGGGACGAAGCGATGGCATGGTGCGAGTCTTCTGCGAGGTGAACGAACAGAAGAGATAGATTCTGCGTGCGCATCGCCAGCTTGAATCGTCCGGCCGGGCGAAATGACAATTTATGGCGATGCTTATGACAATCCATAACCAATCCTTATCGATCTTTCATCGCCCAAAAAACAGCCATCGGAAAACCGATGGACCGATGGCTGTGTCGAGGGATACCGCTTTTCTGTCAGGCGCGACACTCGTTGCACCGTCCGGTTGTTCTTAGAACTTGTGACGCACGCCCAGGATGACAATTTCCTGGTGGCTGTTGCCGCTGTCGTAACCGTACGAGCCGATCGACGGTTGCGCCGATCTCAGTCCGCCAGTCGTGCCATTGCGCTGGTCGCCGCTGGCGTGCTGGTAAGCAGCAACCGCGTAGAAGTCGGTGCGCTTAGAGAGCGCGTAGTCCGCGCCCAGGCTAGCCTGATGGTAGGCCGCCGACGAATCGCTGCCCGACTTCGTGTAGGTGTAGCCTGCACCAACCAGCAGCGCCGGGGAAACCTGGAAGTTCACGAAGCCGTTGCCGGTGTTGAAGTGCTCGGAGCCGAAGCGCGAGCCGCTGTCAGCCTTGAACTGCGCATTGCTGTACGAACCGCCGACCGTGAACGCGCCGATCGAGTACTGAACCGCGCCACGTGCAATGCCGATGGCGTGCGCCGAAGCGTAGGCGTTGTTGATCGGGCCGTCGAACAATGCATCCGACGTCGTGCTGTTCCACGTGCTTGCCGTCGTCGACGGAATGCGGCTGGCGTTCGGGTTGTTCGCGTAGAAGTAGCCGCCTGCGACTGCCAGCGGGCCGTTGTTGTACGTCGCGGCTGCCGACCACGTCTGGCCTTGGCCATTCGCGCCTGCGACACCCGACACGCCATACAGACCTTCGAACTGGAAGCCTGCGAAGACCGGCGAAACGTACTTGATTGCGTTGCTCACGCGCAGCGAGTTGTCGTAGTTATCGACGTCGCCAGGCGTTGCGAACACGGAACCCCAGTAGTTGTCAGCCGTGATGCCTTGCACCATGTCGACGAGCGGATCGTATTGACGACCGAGCGTGACCGTACCCCACTGGGCGCCGGACAGACCGACGAATGCCTGACGGCCGAACTCACGACCACCCTGGCCCAGACGGCCGGTGCCGATGTCGAAACCGTTTTCCAACTGGAAGATCGCCTTCAGGCCGCTGCCTAGGTCTTCCTGACCCTTCAAGCCCCAACGGTCGCCGGACAGGTTGCCGTTGACCATGGCGAACTGGTGGTCGCCATTGGCGTTGGCGTTGCTGACGTAGCCGAGACCGGTATCGATCACGCCATACAGCGTCACGCTCGATTGAGCCTGTGCCGCGCCTGCTGTTCCGAGCAGGGCCAGCGAGAGGGACGTCAGTGCGAATCGCTTCATCGAATTCTCCAGGCGAATGGAATGTTTAAAGGCGTTGCTGCCGGGGCAAAGAATAACGCAATGTTTCGGAATTTAAGGACTGGAAAAAATAGTGTGTCTCGAAAAACACACAGTTGTCACGAACGCCTGTGCGTCAAGGTTTTTCGCGTGTTTCGAAGGAAGAAGGAAATTTCGAGGGGCAAGAAGAGGTGCGGAAAGTTCCGGAATGAGGTGGAACGGTCAAAAATTCCTCCCGATTCCGCAGGCGATTACCTTCGAATTCGATAACAGTGCGGCGCGCTGCGGCATGGTGCAACAATCGGTGCGACACGCACGCTCGTGTCCGTATGCCCCACGTTACGTGGCATCGACT
>LFJI01000478.1 GCA_001235855.1 Candidatus Burkholderia brachyanthoides | reverse complement strand
CGTCCGTTTCCAGACGTCAGATTACAAAATCGCCGAAGCCATCCACGGAATTCTGCGAAGAACCAAAAGTTTGCCAGTGCGCGCGAAGCCGGTCTGCACTTCATCGGCGATCAGCAGGACGCCGTGCGTGTCGCAAATCTTGCGCAGGCCTTGTACGAAGGAAACCGGCGCGGGATTGAAGCCGCCTTCGCCCTGCACGGGTTCGAAGATGATCGCCGCGACGCGCGCCGCTTCGATATCCGCCTTGAACAGATGCTCGATGGCGCGCAGCGAATCCTCGACGCTCACACCGTGCAACGCATTCGGGAACGGCGCGTGATAGATGTCCGAGGGGAACGGCCCGAAGCCGATCTTGTACGGCGCGACCTTGCCGGTGAGTGCCATGCCCATCAGCGTGCGGCCGTGAAAGCCGCCGGTAAACGCGATCACGCCGGGACGGCCGGTGGCCGCGCGCGATCTTGACGGCGTTTCCCACGACTTCCGCGCCGGTGGTGAAGAACGCGGTCTTGGCGGGCGCCTGGTACGGCGCGCGGGCGCTAATTTTTTCCGCGAGCGAGACATACGACTCGTACGGTACGATTTGATACGCAGTGTGCGTGAAGCAGTCGAGCTGCGCGCGAATGGCCTCGACGATCTTCGGATGCCGGTGCTCCGTATTGCACACCGCGATGCTCGCCGCGAAGTCGATGAAGCGCCGTCCCTCGACGTCCCACAGTTCCGCGTTCTCGGTGCGTGCGGTGTAGAAATCGCACATCACGCCCACACCGCGCGACGTCGCGACATTCTTGCGGGCTTGCAGGGAAGCGTTGTTCAGAGGGGCATTCACGGCGGTATCCGCTTGGTTTCGTCGAACTCGGTTCATCGAATCGGCGCATTGGCCGATGCAGGTCATGGACGAAGAGTAGAGTAAAAAAATTTGGCTCCGGATATCAGAGCCATTCCGATGAGGGCGATGGAGCCACTTTGCGGGCAGCCGGGGTTAGAGTCTGGAACCCGCTCGCTCGCGAGAGTAGAACGGGTTGGCGAGCGGCTATGATGTGCGCCGCTTTCCGTCTCCGGTTTTCTCAAAAAAAGGTATTCCGATGCCACGCTTCACCGAACTCGCCGATCTCGCCGACGACGCGCCCGCGCTGCGCGAAATCCGTCACGACATCCACCGTCATCCCGAACCCCCGTACGAAGAGACGCGCACTGCCGCGCTGGTCGCCGATCTGCTCGAACAGTGGGGCAGGACCGTCACGCGCGGCATCGCGGGCACGGGCACCAAGCGCATCGGCCTGCGTGCGGACATGGATGCGCTGCCCATTCTCGAGCAGACCGGCAAGCCGTATGCGAGCGCGGCGCCGGGCAAGATGCACGCGTGTGGCCACGACGGCCACACCACGATGTTGCTCGGCGCGGCCCGTCATCTATCTCGCGCGCACGGAGCGTTTCGACGGCACCGTGCATCTGTACTTTCAGCCCGCCGAGGAACACGGCAAGCCGAGCGGCGCGGAACGCATGATCATGGAGGGGCTGTTCGACCGCTTTCCCTGCGATGCCGTGTTCGGCGTGCACAATCATCCGAGCACGCAACCGGGCACCTTCCTGTTTCGCCGCGGCCCGTTCATGACCGCGTGCGATCAGGTGTCCATCGAAATCACCGGCGTGGGCGGATATGCGGCGCGCCCGCATATGAGCGTCGATCCGGTCGTCGTCACGGCGAGCGTCGTGATGGCGCTGCAGACCATCGTCGCACGCAATGTCGATCCCACGCAGGCAGCCGTCGTCACTGTCGGCTCGATGCACACGGGCACCGTCAACAACGTGATTCCGCAGCGCGCGACGCTGGAATTGTCGGTTCGTTCAATCCGCAGGTGCGCGAGCGGCGCATCCTTGAACTCGTGGAAGCACAGGCCGCGAGTTACGGTGCGACCGCGAAGGTGGATTATCAGGAGGGCTATCCGGTCGTCGTGAATTTGGACGCGGAAACCGATTTCGCGATACAGGTCGCGCGCGAACTCGTCGGCGACGACAGGGTCGTGCCGCACACCGATCTGCTGATGGGCAGCGAAGACTTCTCGTTCATGTTGCAGCATCGGTCGGGCACGTTTCTGCGCATCGGCAACGGCGTGGGCGAGGACGGCCGCATGGTCCACAACCCGCGCTACGATTTCAACGACAAAAACCTACCGGTGGGCGCAGCGTACTGGGCGCGGCTCGTCGAGCGGTATCTGGCGCATCGGCATAGGGGACGGCGCTGAGGCTGTCCCCCTGCCACACCATCCGG
>LFJI01000477.1 GCA_001235855.1 Candidatus Burkholderia brachyanthoides | reverse complement strand
GACGTCAACATCCTACGCGAACATAGATCAGTTAACAACGGAATGGGACACTAGCCGGTCTTCTCGCTTTTCACGTAGCCACGCGCGACACCAGCTTCTTCAGCGCATACGTGGCGACATGCGTGTCTTCTATATCCAGAACGAAGCAGATATCGGCGAGCTTCTTCTTGCGGTCCCGATGGCTCACGTGATGCAGCAGCGACACCTCCACAGCCGTCATGTCCTTCGCGCCTGCCGCGCCGAGACATGCAGCGCATCATCTAGCGGTTGAACGCGTTGCTCACCATGACGAGGCCTATTCGAACTCCGACAAATCCGCGCTGGTCTCGGAGACGAGATGCTCGGACGAGACGATCTTGGTAGGATGACGCGACATGGAAATGATCGAAAGAAGGTGCGTGGGAGTGTAGCGCGACGATATTTCCTGCAGCGTCCGCGGCCGTCGCACAATACTCCAGACAAACGCGAATAGATAATTTATTGACAATAGTAACACTGAGTAGTCGCGGTTTGGAACTACCGTCCGGGCCGCGCCGAAGGCATACAAACACGCATGACAAGACCACGTATTCATCCATTGGGCGACACCGCGCTGGTGTGCGAATCGGCACCGCCCGCCACGCTCGACTGTCAACGCCGCTGCTGGGCGCTGGCCGAAGCCGCGCGCCTGGCCGCCGGCTGGGACGCAGCCGCCGCGACCGACGAGGGCGGCGCGAAGATCGAGATCCCGGTGTGCTGCGACGGCCCCGATCTCGCCGATGTTGCGCGGCACACCGGCTTGAGCATCGACGAAGTGGTGAAGCGTCACACCGAAGGCGAGTACATCGTATTTTTCCTCAGCTTCCAGCCGGGCTTCGCGTATTTGGGCGGACTCGACGACTCGCTGCACACGCCGCGCCGCGCGGAGCCGCGCCTGGAAGTGCCGGCGGGCATCGTCGGCATCGGCGGGGTGCAGACGGGGATTTATCCGGCGGCGTCGCCGGGCGGCTGGCAATTGCTCGGCCGAACCGAAGTGAAGCTGTTCGATCCCACGCGCAATCCGCCCACGCTGATGCAGCCCGGCGACCGCGTGCGCTTCAAGGCCGTGGAGGTGCGCGCATGATCGACGTGATCCGCGCGGGCCTGCTGACTTCGGTGCAGGATCTGGGACGCCACGGCTATCGGCATCTCGGCGTGAGTTCGGGCGGCGCGCTCGATGCGCTGTCGCTCGAGATCGGCAATCGCATCGTCGGCAACAAGCCGGATGCGGCGGGCATCGAGATGACCTTCGGGCCGACCATGCTGCGCGGCCCGGAATATGCGAGTTTCACCGGCGCGGCGCAACGCGTGTTCTGGGATCAGGAATGGACCATCACGCCGAACAGCAATCGCATGGGCATCCGACTCGCGGGCGCGACGCTGGAACGCAGCGAAACGGACGACCTGCTTTCGCACGCCGCGCTGCCCGGCACGATCCAGGTGCCGCCGAATGGCCAGCCCATCGTGCTAATGGGCAACACGCAGAGCACCGGCGGCTATCCGAAGATCGGCGCGGTGATCCGGGCGGATTTGTGGAAGCTCGCGCAGGTGCGGCTGAACGGCGGCATGCGTTTCGTCGAGACATCGGTGGAAGAAGCACGGCATGCGCTCGCGGAAGAGCGGCAGTACGTCGCGCACGGTTGAAACGGCGATCGCGATGCACGAAGAACGCATCGGACGATGACAACGACACTCTGAACACATTGAACACATACGACAGACACGACATCATGGAAATCGATCTGAACGCCGACCTCGGCGAAGGCTGCGGCACCGACGAAGCGCTGCTCGATCTCGTCAGTTCCGCGAATATCGCGTGCGGCTGGCACGCGGGCGGCGCCACCGCGATGCGCGAATGCGTGCGTTGGGCGGTGGATAAAAAGCGTGGCCATCGGCGCGCATCCGAGCTTCAACGATCCCGAGAACTTCAGCCGCAAGGAAGTGGACCTGCAGCCCGAGGAAATCTACGCGGGCGTGCTGTCTGTATCAACTGGGCGCGCTGTACACAACCAGGCCGCGAAGACGCCCGAGATCGCCGATGCGATCTGCGCCGCCATCCACGACTTCGATCCGTCGCTGCTGGTGTTCGGTCTCGCGAACAGCGGACTCGTCGATGCCGCGCGCCGCGCCGGTCTCGTAGCGATCGAGGAAGTGTTCATGGATCGCGGCTATCGCGCCGACGGCTCGCTCGTGCCGCGCAAGGAACCCGGCGCGCTGCACATGATTTGACCCCGCAAAGTTGGACAGTTATTCGGCTAGGCCGCTGAGGACTGGGTCCTGT
>LFJI01000048.1 GCA_001235855.1 Candidatus Burkholderia brachyanthoides | reverse complement strand
CTATGATCGACTCCGGACGAACCATTCGTCCGAAGTGTTACCCCTGTCCTGGAACGAGGTGTTACCCATCTCTCCGGTCTATACGATATACAAGATCGCAAAAAACAAAAGCGCCGCGCGGAACCTCACGGTTCACGCGCGGCGCTACGTTCAACGATGTCAGGCGACGGCGTCGGCAGGTTGCCGCGTCATCAGCGCCATCAATTGCGCGATTTCCGCACGCAGGTTGCGGCGATCCACGATCATGTCGACCGCGCCCTTCTGCAGCAGGAATTCCGCGCGCTGGAAGCCTTCCGGCAGCTTTTCGCGCACCGTCTGCTCGATCACGCGCGGGCCCGCGAAGCCGATCAGCGCCTTGGGCTCGGCGATCACGACATCGCCCAGGAACGCGAAGCTCGCGGACACGCCGCCCATGGTCGGATCGGTCAGCACAGAGATGAACGGCAGCTTGGCGTCAGACAGCTTGGTCAGCAAGGCCGTGGTCTTGGCCATCTGCATGAGCGAAAGCAGGCTTTCCTGCATGCGCGCGCCGCCGGATGCCGTGAAGCAGATGAACGGCACGTTCTGCTCGAGCGCGTTACGCGCGCCGCGTGCGAAGCGCTCGCCGACGACCGAGCCCATCGAGCCGCCCATGAACGAGAACTCGAAGCATGCGACCACGCACGGCAGCGTATGGATCGCGCCGCCCATGACAACCATGGCGTCGGTTTCGCCGGTGTCGTCCATGGCTTCCTTGATGCGATCCGGGTACTTGCGGCTGTCCTTGAACTTGAGCGCATCGACCGGCACGACTTCCTGGCCGATTTCGTAGCGGCCTTCCGGATCGAGCAGGCGATCCAGACGCTCGCGCGCACCGATCCGCATGTGATGGCTGCACTTCGGGCAAACGTGCAGATTCGCCTCGACGTCGTTGCGATATAGCACGGCCTCGCACGACGGACACTTCACCCACAGCCCTTCCGGGATGCCCTTGCGGTTCTTGGGATCGGTTTGCTTGATCTTCGGCGGCAACAATTTGTCGAGCCAGCTCATCGTAATTCCTTCAGTGATCGGGTTGCCGCGACACGCGGATTCTCAGGGATCGCGCGGCGCGGCGACGAGTGTTTAGAGTGTTTATTTGGCGGCGTCCATCGCCCGGCGGATTTCGGCGATGAAGCTCGTCAGCGACGCGGCGGCGGTGGCCGGCGGCGCTTCCTCCAGCAATTGCACGAGGCGGCTGCCGATGACAACGGCGTCCGCGACATCGGCGATGGCGCGCGCAGTTTGCGCGTCCCGAATGCCGAAACCGACGCCCACCGGCAGGGGCACGCGCGACTTGATGGCCGGGATTTTACTCGCGATGCTGGAAACGTCCAGATTTGCCGCGCCGGTCACGCCTTTCAGCGAGACGTAGTAGACATATCCGCTGGCGATTTTACCGACCGATGCGATACGGTCTTCGGTCGACGTCGGCGCCAGCAGGAAGATCGGATCGATGCCGGCGGCGCGCATCGCGAGGCCGAAGGCTTCGGCGTCCTCCGGCGGGTAATCGACCACCAGCACGCCGTCGACGCCCGCTTGCTTCGCGGCCTGCGCGAACGCGTCGGCGCCCATGCGTTCGATCGGATTGGCGTAGCCCATCAGCACCACTGGCGTCTTATCGTCGGTTTCGCGGAAACGCGCGACGTCCGCCAGCACGCGCTTGAGCGTCACGCCACGGGCAAGCGCACGCTCCGACGAACGCTGGATGACGGGACCATCGGCCATCGGGTCCGAAAACGGCACACCGAGTTCGATCACGTCCGCGCCACCCTTGGCGAGCGCGTGCATGAATTCCACGGTCTGCTCGGGATTCGGATCGCCGGCTGTAATGAACGGGATCAGACCTTTTTCGCCTTCTGCAGCCAGTGCCGCGAATATGTTTTTGATACGAGACATCTTGAATTCTCTTCACTGGGGCATATGCGCGATCGGCGCAAATCTGCCACGATCAGACGGCGAAAAAGGCGCTATTCGGCGGCTTCGACGATGATCGGTGCGGACACCGGGGCACGCACCGGACCGGCGGCGTGCTCCAACGTGACGCGATCATGCGCGATCTTGCAGTAATCCGCGTTGATCTCGTGGCCGACGAACTGGCGGCTGTGCCGAACACAGACGACGGCGGTGGTGCCGCTGCCCATGAACGGATCGAGCACACGGCCGCCTGGCGGACAACTCGCCAGCACCATGCGCTCGACGATTTCCAACGGCTTTTGCGTGGGATGATCGACGCGCTCCGCGTGCTGCCGATGCAAACGCGAGACAGACCACAGGTCTTTCGGGTTGTAGCCCATCTTCAGCCACTTACTGCCTTCGAAGATTTTGCGCGAGCGCGCCTTTTTCGTGACTGCGTCGTAGGGAATGCGTACCAGATCGAGATCGAAGTAGTAATCCTTCGATACCGTGAAATAGCCGATGTTATCGTGCACCGAGGAGAATTTCCGCGTCGTTCCGCCCATGCTCGGAACACGCCGATCCCAGACGATCTCATTGATCATCATCATCCGGCGCTTCAGAAACACGAACAGCTCGGGCGAATATTGCCAGGTGCAGAAGATGTACAGCGAGCCACTGCGCTTGAGCTTGGGTATCGCCAGTTCCAGCCAGCGATACGTCCACTCCAAAAAAGCGTCGCCGGACAGCATGTCTGAGTCGTTCCCGTAGTTCTTGCCCAGACCGTAAGGCGGGTCGGCGACGATCAGATCGATCGACGCATCGGAAATGTTCGCGACATCGTCCAGAAAATCGCGGTTGCGGATGTCGAGATCGGCACCCTGCAGGGAACCGACCGACAACGGCTCGAGCACGGTACGCATCGTTCAGGCGCTCAGAACTGGATGCCCGATCGCTCGGCGACCGTGTGCATGTCCTTGTCGCCGCGACCTGACAGGTTCACGAGCAGCACCTTGTCGCGCGGCAGCGTCTTCGTGAGCTTGGCGCCGTACGCGAGCGCGTGGCTCGATTCGAGCGCCGGGATGATGCCTTCGATACGGCAGCAGTCGTGGAACGCCTTGAGCGCTTCCTCGTCGGTGATGCCGACGTACTCCGCGCGCCCCACGTCCTTCAGCCATGCATGTTCCGGGCCGACGCCGGGATAATCCAGCCCCGCCGACACCGAATGCGTCTCGATGATCTGCCCGTTCTCGTCCTGCAGCAGATACGTGCGATTGCCGTGCAGCACACCGGGGCTTCCGCCCGTCAGTGACGCTGCGTGGCGCCCCGTCTCGATACCGTCGCCCGCGGCTTCGACGCCGATCAGGCGGACATCTTTATCCTCAATATACGGATAAAAGATGCCCATCGCGTTCGATCCGCCGCCAACGCACGCGATCACTGCATCCGGCTGGCGGCCGGCCATCTCGGGCATCTGCACGCGGCACTCGTCGCCGATCACGCGCTGAAAGTCGCGCACCATCATCGGATACGGATGTGGTCCGGCCACCGTGCCGATGATATAGAACGTGTTGTCGACATTGAAGATCCAGTCGCGCATGGCCTCGTTGAGCGCGTCCTTGAGCGTTTTCGAGCCGGATTCGACCGGCACGACGGTCGCGCCGAGCAGCTTCATGCGATACACGTTCGCCGCCTGCCGCTTCACGTCCTCCGCGCCCATATACACGACACATTCCATGCCGAAGCGCGCCGCGATGGTCGCGGTTGCCACGCCGTGCTGGCCCGCGCCGGTTTCGGCGATCACACGCTGCTTGCCCATCTTGCGGGCGAGCAGCGCCTGGCCGATCACGTTGTTGACCTTATGCGCGCCGGTGTGATTCAGATCTTCGCGCTTCAGATAGATCTGCGCCCCGCCGAGCATCTCGCTCCAGTGCCTAGCGTGATAGATGGGCGACGGACGGCCGACATAATGCTTCAGATCGTAGTCGTATTCTTTCTGGAATTCAGAGTCCTGACGCGCGGCGTCATAGGCCGCGCGCAGTTCGTCGAGGGCGTGAATGAGCGTTTCGGATACGAAAAAGCCGCCATATTGGCCAAAATGGCCTCTTTCGTCGGGTAAATTGTACATTGCGTCACTCTCTTGTCCACCGGACTCGCGTCGCGCGAGTCCGGCCAGATTCATTCAGCGTCCGCCGCGCGCACTGCGCGCACGAACGCCGCCATGCGGGCGGGGTCCTTCACGCCCTTGGCGCCCGACACTTCGATGCTGCTCGAGACATCGACCGCGTACGGGCGCACGCGCCGGATGGCATCACTGACGTTTTGCGCGTTCAACCCACCACTCAAAACGGCCCGATGCCCGAGATCTGTTGGGATAAGCGACCAATCGAAAACCCCTCCGCCGCCGCCGAAGCCCTCCACCATGGCATCCAGCAAAATGCCGTTTGCGGCTGCATAGTTAAGTGACAATTCTAGCAAATCACTTGCGGCTGCATTAGGCCCTACACGCACTGCGCGCCAATAGGGCAAACCCACAATCGCCGCGAGATCGGCGCATTGCTCGGGCGTTTCGTCACCGTGGAACTGCAACAGCGTGAGCGGCACGACGGACGTGACCTCCCGAATCCATTCTGGCGTCGCGTTGACGAACAGGCCAACTGCCGACACCAGCAACGGCACGTAACGCGCCAGCTCGACCGCCTGCGACACGCTCACGGCGCGCGGACTCGGCGGATAGAACACGAAGCCGACCGCATCCGCGCCGAGTTCGACCGCGTGCTCTACATCGGCCGACCTAGATAAGCCGCATAGTTTGATCCTGGTGCGATGCAAATCGCGATCGGTCATGGCGTGTCCGTCCACACTGCGCTCCAGGGCATGCTTTCGATATGCGGCGGCGGCACCGCGAAATGTTCAGGATAGCCGACCTCGGCCAGATACAGCCCGTCGGGCATGAAGGTCGGCGCGGCGGTGCGGCGGTCGCGCGCGGCAAGCACATCGGCCATCCATGAGGCCGGATGACGGCCTCGTCCGATAGCGACGAAACATCCCATCAGATTGCGCACCATGTGATGAAGAAACGCGTTCGCCCGAAAACGGAAATGCACGAAATCGCCCTGCTCGCGGACATCGATCTGGTAGAGATGCTTGACGGGCGTCTTCGACTGGCAATCGGCGGCGCGGAACGACGAGAAATCGTGCTCGCCCAGCAGGCACGCGACCGCTTCGCACATCGCGGCGACGTCGAGCGGCGTGTGAACCCAGCCCGCGCGGTTCGCCAGCATAGGCGAGCGGACCGGATTCACGTACAGCACGTAATAGTAGGTGCGCTCGAAGGCGGCAAAACGCGCGTGGAAGTCGTCGAGCATGGATTTGGCCCATTGCACCGCGACGGTTTGCCGCAGGAAGGCGTTCGTGCCGCGCACCCAGGAAAAGTCGGCGCATTTTAGACCGGTGTCGAAATGCACGACCTGGCCGAGCCCGTGGACGCCCGTATCGGTACGGCCCGCGACCACGGTCTGGAGCGGTGTCTGCGCAAATTCCGCGAGCGCGCGCTCCAGCGCATCCTGAACCGTCTTGCCGTGCGGCTGCGATTGCCAGCCGCAAAACGCCGAACCGTCGTACTGAACGCCTAACGCAATGCGCATATCAGGAATGCGAGACGAGCGTGGACAGCAGCGTGGTGGCTTGCTGGCGCGTCGCCGGATCGTGCGATGCGATCACTTTCTGCAACAGCGTGCGCGCGCCCTGCAGATCGCCAAGCTCGATATATTCGCTTGCCAATTCGAGCTTGTTGCGCGCGATCGCCACGAATTGCGCGGCCGTCATCGCGGGCAAGAGCGAGGACTGGCTCTTCGGCTGATTCGCATCGAAATCAAGGCTGAGCGGCGGGAATTGCGTCGCGCCGAGACCCACGCCCGCGCCAGCGGTTCGGCTTCCATCTACGTGCGACCGTGGGCGAATGCTCCGATGCTTCCGGCGTGGCAGCTTGCGGCACGAAACGCGACGCATCGACCGGCGACGCGCTCTGCGACGCCTGAGGCGCGGGCGACTGCGCCGCGCTCGATGCAACCGCGCCGCCCGGCAGATTCAGCGTCAACTCCATGCGCGGCGGCAGGTTCAGGTCGAGCGAATCGAGCGAATCGATGGCGTCGTCCGGGAACTTCGGCATCGGGAAACACAGCACCGGCGAGAGGCCTTCCTCTTCGGCATCGTCGGCGGTTTCGAGCGCGTGGCGCGCTTCGTTTTCGCGCTGCTCGGCCTTCTGGTCCTCCACCGCCTGTGCTTTGGCCTCGCGCAGCTCGGCATCGTGTGTGGTGATCGCGCGCGCGGCGGCCTCACGCGCCTGTTGCACCTCTTCCGCGTTTTCGGTCGCATAACGCGCTTCGGCTTCGAGCAGGTGCGCTTCGTCGGCCTCATGCGCTTCCGGCTGATGCGTCTCAGCTTCCGCCGCTCCCACCACCGTCGACGGCACAAAATCAGGATGATGCGACGCAGGAGACGCCGGGATGAATTTTTCGTCCGACTCGGCTTCTTCATGCGCGACTTCAGGCTCGGCCCCGGATTCGGCCTCTTGCGTGGACTCGACGGCATCTTCCTCGGACGGCGCGTCCGGCGTCTTCGCGGCCGCGTCGTCATCGACGCTCGCCGCGACCGCGTGCAGTTCCGACTGTCCGCCCTGCACCACTTCGTCTTCGAAGCTCGCCGCGCCATAAGCTGCCGCAGCGGCGGCGGCGCCCGTGCGCTCGCGCTCCCAGCGAAGCGCTTCGTTGCGCGCATCCCCTTCCGCCTGGGCTTCATCTTGCGTGGCGAACGTGCGCGTATCGCGTGCCTCGGTCGCTTTGGCTTTGGCGGCCCGGCGCTTGCCGCCGCGCCACTTCGCGAAAGCGAACAGCACGACGAGCACTGCGATGGCCAGCCCGAACAGCATCGGATCGGAACCGGTACGCGACGACTTCGGCGCGGCGGGTTCGGCCGGTGCGGGAGCAGGCGCGACCGCTGCGCTATCCGACGCTACCGGCGCCGTGGTCGCCGCAGTCGCGGGCGCTTGAGTCTGCGCGGGCGCCCGCGCGGCCGGTGCGGCAAGCGCCGATGCCGCCTGCGTTGCCGACGCACCGCCATCGGCAGGCGGGACATTCAGCGTAGAACCGAGCTTCAAACGGTTGATGTCATGACCCGCGAAGGCATTCGGATTCGCGTCGAACAAAGCGCGCGCCATCTTCTCGCGCATGTCGCGGTCTTTCGAGCCGGTGAGATCGCCCGCGACGTCGTTGAGCAACTGGCCCGGCTTGACCGCATAGGTCTGCCCGCTGACTGCCGCGGCGGCGGCACCGGTCGAAGCGCTGCTCGCCTGAGCGAACGCTTCGACCGGTGCCGCCAAGACCGCCGCACACGCGACCACACTTGCCGCAGCGCACACCGCACGCGATGACGAAATGAAAGACCGGAAAGGTCGACGAATCATTAAAGCTCCAGGGAGCGACGAAGAATGAACTTTGACGGACGATCACTTGGCCACAGCCACGACAACCGGTGGCCGGAAAAAAAAAACAAAAAGCGCCGCACGAACGCAGCACGAAGCGTCGTAGTTTACTTTTTTACTTTTCCAGCAGAATGCGAAGCATGCGGCGCAGCGGCTCGGCGGCGCCCCACAGAAGCTGGTCGCCGACCGTGAACGCCGACAGATATTCGCCGCCCATCGCGAGCTTGCGCAGACGGCCGACCGCCACCGTTAGTGTGCCCGTGACCACGGCGGGCGACAGATCACGCATCGACGCGTCGCGCTCGTTCGGCACGACCTTCACCCAGTCGTTCGCCGAGGCGAGGATGCCATTCACTTCGTCCAGCGGCACATCCTTTTTCAGCTTGATGGTCAGCGCCTGCGAATGGCAGCGCATTGCGCCGATGCGCACGCATAGGCCGTCGAGCGGGATCGAACCCGGCTGACCCATCGCAGGCTTGCCGAGGATCTTGCTGGTTTCTGCGCCGGCCTTCCATTCTTCCTTAGACATGCCGTTGCCAAGATCCTTGTCGATCCACGGAATCAGCGAGCCGGCGAGCGGCATGCCGAAATGATCGGTCGGCATGGCGTCGCTGTTCATGGTTGCAAGCACTTTACGGTCGATATCCAGAATGGCAGACGACGGATTGGCCAGATCGCTTGCGACGAACGCGTGCAGCGCGCCCATTTGCGACAGCAGTTCGCGCATGTTCTGCACGCCCGCGCCCGATGCGGCCTGATAGGTCATGGCCGTGAGCCAATCGACGAGGCCTTCGCGGAACAGGCCGCCGAGCGCCATCAGCATGAGGCTGACCGTGCAGTTGCCGCCGATGAAATCGCGTCCGCCCTTGACCAGCGAATCCTTGATGAGGTCGAGATTTACCGGATCGAGGATGATGACCGCATCGTCCTTCATGCGCAGCGCCGATGCCGCGTCGATCCAGTAGCCCTTCCAGCCCGCCGCGCGCAGCTTCGGATACACTTCGTTGGTGTAGTCGCCACCCTGACACGTGATGATGGCGTCGCACTTTTTCAGGTCGTCGATGCTCGTTGCATCTTTGAGCTTCGTCTCGTTTTTGGCGAACGACGGCACGTTGCCGCCCACATTGCTGGCGCTGAAAAACACCGGTTCGATCAGATCGAAATCGCCTTCCTGCTGCATGCGCTGCATCAGGACGCTGCCGACCATGCCGCGCCAACCAACGAAACCTACGTTCATGACTCACTACCCTTGAAGTGGACGTTTCCCCGCATCTTTACCCGGCGTGGCCGCGCGGAGAAGACGCTCGGCCACGAGGGACGATCAGCGAATCGTGATCGCTTTGATGGAGACTTTCGTAATGCACGTCTTGACCGTGGCGACGATTGCCACGATCTGTGTCCCGATGGCGAGTTCCACCGAGCGGGCTTTTGAGCCGCCGCTGATGGAATCCAGAGAGAATTGAAAGTTCCTCGCCATGATTTTTGCAGTCTACACGAAACTTCGGCTTTTTCGTCAGCCAGTTATGGCTCGTCGGTGAAATTCGTGCGGATCGTGCGGGAACATCGGTAAAATCAGACGATCGGCCGCGTTATTGCGATTTGCGGCCGATTGTTCCAGAAAGCTACAGCGGCAATTACAGCGCTTTCAGCACCGCGTCGCCCATTTCCTTCGTGCCGACGATCTTGCCGTCGGGCGTCGCGATATCGCCGGTGCGGTAGCCCTGCTCCAGCACCTTCTTCACCGCCGTTTCAATGCGATCCGCCTGCTCCGTCTTGCCGAGCGAGTAGCGCAGCATCATCGCGGCGGAAAGGATGGTCGCCAGCGGATTGGCAACGCCCTTGCCAGCGATATCCGGCGCGGAACCGTGCGATGGCTCGTGCAGGCCCTTGTTGGCCCTGTCGAGCGACGCCGACGGCAACATGCCGATGGAGCCGGTCAGCATGGCCGCTTCATCCGAGAGGATGTCGCCGAACATGTTGCCGGTCACGACCACGTCGAACGCCTTGGGCGCTTTCACGAGCTGCATCGCCGCGTTGTCGACGTACATGTGCGACAGATCGACGTCCGCATATTCCTTCGACACGTCGATCATGATGTCGCGCCAGAACTGCGAGGTCTCCAGCACGTTGGCCTTGTCCACGCTCGTCAGCTTCTTTTGGCGCTTCTGCGCCGCCTGAAACGCGACGTGCGCGATGCGGCGCACTTCCGGTTCCGAATAGCGCATGGTGTCGAAGCCTTCCTGCGCGCCTTCGAACAGGCCATCGGGCGAAGGACGTACGCCGCGCGGTTGGCCGAAGTAGATGTCGCCGTTCAGCTCGCGCACGATCAGGATGTCAAGGCCCGAGACGATTTCCGGCTTCAGCGACGACGCACCCGTGAGTTGCGGATAGCAGATCGCCAGCCGGAAGTTGGCGAACAGTTGCAGATGCTTGCGCAGGCCGAGAATGGCCTGCTCCGGGCGCAACGCGCGTTCGAGCTTGTCGTACTTCCAATCGCCGACGGCGCCGAACAGAATCGCGTCGGCTTCCTTCGCGAGCTTGAACGTCGATTCCGGCAGGGGATGGCCATGCGCCTCGTAACCCGCGCCGCCGACCGGGGCCTCTTCGAGTTCGAACTTTTCGCCGAGCGCGTTTAGCACTTTGACCGCTTCGGCCATGATTTCTGGACCGATGCCGTCGCCGGGGAGGATTGCAATTTTCATCGTTCGTTTCCTGTTTGCGTGTTTATCCGACGAGCCGGTTATTCAGCCAGGGCTGCTTCGTCAGACGCTCCGCTTCGAACTGCTTGATCTTGTCGGCGTGACGCAGCGTGAGGCCGATATCGTCGAAGCCGTTCAGCAGGCAGTACTTGCGAAAGCCCGGGACTTCGAATGCGTATTCGGTGCCGTCGCCCGTGCGCACGACTTGCGCTTCGAGATCGATGGTTAGCTTGAAGCCAACGAATGCGTTCGTCTCGTTGATCAGCTTGTCGACCTGCTGCTCTGTCAGCACGACCGGCAGCAGGCCGTTCTTGAAGCAGTTGTTATAGAAGATATCCGCGAAGCTCGGCGCGATGATCGCGCGAAAGCCGTACTGATCCAGCGCCCACGGCGCGTGCTCGCGCGAACTGCCGCAGCCGAAGTTCTTGCGCGTCAGCAGAATCGACGCGCCCTGATAACGCGGCTGATTCAGCACGAAATCCGGATTCAGCGGACGCTTGCTGTTGTCTTGTCCCGGCTGGCCGACATCGATATAACGCCATTCGTCGAACGCATTCGGGCCGAAGCCGGTGCGCTTGATCGACTTCAGGAACTGCTTCGGGATGATCGCGTCCGTATCGACGTTTTCGCGAT
This sequence comes from Candidatus Burkholderia brachyanthoides, assembly GCA_001235855.1. Classification (GTDB taxonomy): domain Bacteria; phylum Pseudomonadota; class Gammaproteobacteria; order Burkholderiales; family Burkholderiaceae; genus Caballeronia; species Caballeronia brachyanthoides. The sequence continues at coordinate 1,774 of LFJI01000048.1, read as the reverse complement.
CGAGCAGCGCGACGAGCCCGCTATGTACGGTGAATTTTTCCATAGTCTTTCCCGGCTGATCACGCGAGCTTGCGCACGTCGACGAAGTGCCCTTCGATCGCGGCGGCGGCGGCCATCGCGGGGCTCACGAGATGCGTGCGGCCGCCCGCGCCCTGACGGCCTTCAAAGTTGCGGTTCGAGGTCGATGCACAGCGTTCGCCCGAATCGAGGCGATCGGCATTCATCGCGAGGCACATCGAGCAGCCCGGCTCGCGCCATTCGAAACCCGCGTCGGTGAAAATCTTATGGAGGCCTTCGCGTTCGGCCTGCGCTTTCACGAGACCCGAACCCGGCACGACCATCGCGAGACGGATGTTCGATGCCACGCGCTTGCCCAACGACTTCACGACGTACGCCGCAGCGCGCAGGTCTTCGATACGCGCATTCGTGCAAGAACCAATGAAGATCTTGTCCGGCTTGATCGACTCGATCGGCGTGTTCGGCGTGAGCGCCATGTAGGTCAGCGCGCGTTCCATCGCGTCGCACTTGACGCGGTCCTTTTCCTTCTCGGGATCGGGCACGCGGCCGTCGATCGACGTCACCATTTCCGGCGACGTGCCCCACGTCACCTGCGGCACGATCTCGGCGGCGTTCAGTTCCACAACGCGATCGAACTTCGCGCTGTCATCCGACTTGAACTGCTTCCAGTACTCTACCGCCTGATTCCATTCGACGCCTTGCGGCGAGTACGGCCGGTCTTTCAGGTAGTTGATGGTCGTGTCGTCCACGGCGACCATGCCGGCGCGCGCGCCCGCTTCGATCGCCATGTTGCAGACGGTCATGCGGCCTTCCATGGTGAGCGAACGGATGGTCGAGCCGCCGAATTCGATGGCGTAACCCGTGCCGCTCGCCGTGCCGATCTTGCCGATGATCGCCAGCACGATGTCCTTCGCCGTGCAGCCGCGCGGCAACGCGCCTTCGACCTTGACGAGCATGTTCTTGCTCTTCTTCTGCAGGAGCGTTTGCGTGGCGAGCACGTGCTCCACTTCCGAGGTGCCGATGCCGTGCGCCAGCGCGCCGAACGCGCCGTGCGTGGACGTGTGCGAATCGCCACAGACGATGGTCATGCCCGGCAGCGTCGCGCCCTGCTCCGGCCCGATGATATGCACGATGCCCTGACGCAAGTCGTTCATCTTGAACTGCGTGATGCCAAAGCTATCGCAATTGGCGTCGAGCGTATCGACTTGCAGCTTGGAGACTAGATCGGCAATGCCGTGCGAGCGGTCGGTGGTCGGCACGTTGTGGTCGGACACGGCCAGATTCGCGCTGATGCGCCAGACCGGACGCTTTTCGAACTTCAGGCCTTCGAAGGCCTGCGGGCTCGTCACTTCATGCAGCAGGTGACGGTCGATGTAAAGGATCGAGGTGCCGTCTTCTTCGGTGTGGACGACGTGCGTGTTCCACAGTTTGTCGTAGAGAGTCTGTGCCATGGTGAGCGCTTTCCTTTCGTAAGTGACTGCGGGGATTGTTTTGTGTGTACGGCCTGTTCGATGATTATGCCACTTCCGCCACATGCGAAGGTACTAGGATAATGGAAAACATAGTAAAAACAGATAGTTATGGTGACGCAGGTACCTGGATGAGGAGTACCCGGCGAGCTAACGTCAAAGCTAACGTCAAGAGTGATGTTATGAGCCGCATCGTGACGGTTGAATTCAAGCGGCGAGTTTCTGCTGAACCTTTCTGCTGAACCGCTCGATCGTCTTGCCGCGGCTTCGCCGTCCTTGAAGGAGAC
>LFJI01000476.1 GCA_001235855.1 Candidatus Burkholderia brachyanthoides | reverse complement strand
GTATTTGGTTGGTTCGGGGTCTCCAATGGGCCACTCGATAAGCAGCCATTCCTCATCGCGCGGCGCAGCCCGCCAATAGGCGCGCCTTGTGTCGTCGCTACGGCATCAGTGCGAAGACCGCTTAACGCTCAATTCGAGCGACGCGGCATCCGCGAGTTTCACATGCGCATCGATGCGCGCCGCGATCGTGCCGACGATGGAGAGCCCGAGGCCCGAGCCATCCGCATCGTTGCCAAGCACGCGATAGAACGGATCGAACACGCGCGCGTGATCCGCCGCCGCAATGCCCGGCCCCGTATCCTCGATACGCAGCTACGGCAGGCCGTTCGTCACATCCGTCGAGAGATCGACGCGGCCGCCTTCGGACGTATAGCGAATGGCGTTATCGACGAGGTTCTTCACCACCAGCACGGTGAGATCGGCATGCGGCGCACGCACGCGCACGTCCACATCGCTCGATACGCCGATATCGATGCCCTTCTCTTCCGGCGAGCGGCACGAGATCTTCCAGCAGGTTGCGAAACACTTCCTGCACGCGCAGTTCGGTGCGCGCCTGACCGTTGCCGTCTTGCAGGCGCGCGAGCGTCAGCATCTGGTTGAGCAAGGCGTGCGTGCGCTGGATGCCGCGCCGCATCGCATCGAGCCGTTCGCGCGCGGCATCGGGCAGCTCGGCGGCGTCGAGTTGTTCCGCCTGCAGCGACAACGCGGTCAGCGGCGAGCGCAGTTCATACGCGGCATCGGCGACGGAACGGCATTGTAGCGCCACCGATGCCTGCACGCGCGCGAACAACCGGTTGATCGCCACCACGAAGGGCGCGATCTCGATCGGCAGCACCGCGCCGCGACGGGAGACAGATCGTTCTCCGGTCGCGTGTCGAGCGAGCCGGACAGTACCGCGAGCGGCCGGAACATGCGCCGCACGATCAGATGCAGCGTGATCAGCAGCACGATGGCCAGCGCGGCGAACGGCATTACCGTGGCGATGGCGCTGTTGCGCGCGATCTCGTCGCGCCCGAGCGTCTTTTGGCCGACCAGCACGCGCGTGCCGCCGGACAGGGTCTTGATGGCGACGCGCTAGGTTGCGTCATCGACGACCGCGTTCTGCACGCCGTCGGGCAAATTGCGCGGCAGCGAGAGCGGGCGGTCTTCGTCGAGCGTTTGGATCACCAGCTTTGATTCGGGATCGGCGCCCACGACTTTTTCCGCCGCTTCGCGCTCCATCACGTCGAGCGTACGCGGCGTGAGCAGCGCGACCATCTGCAAGAGCTGGCCGTCCTGCACCTCGTTGGCTTCGTGAAACGCGGTCTTAAACGCGATCACGCCGTCCAGCATCGCGATCACGACGATCAGCGCGGACAGCCATGCAGACAGACTGAATTGCAGCGAACGGGTCATAGGGTCATAGCCGCTTGGCGACCATCCAGCCGACGCCGCGCACATTCTTGATGGACTCCGCGCCCAGCTTCTTGCGCAGCGTATGGATGATGAATTCGACCGCGTTGCTTTCGACCTCTTTGTTCCAGCCGTAGATGCGCTCTTCGAGCTCGGCGCGCGAGAGGATCGCGCCGGGGCGGATCATCAGCGCCTGCAGCAGCGCGAATTCGCGGCTCGACAGACGCGTCGAACTTTCGCCGATGGTCGCCTCGCGCGAGGCGGGATCGAGCGTCACGATGCCGTTGGTCAAAACTGTCGCGGCCTGTTCGCCGCGACGGCGAATCACCGCGCGCATGCGCGCCAGCAACTCCGACATGTCGAACGGCTTGATCAGATGGTCGTCCGCGCCGGCGTCGAGGCCGCGAATGCGGTTCTCCACCGAATCGCGCGCCGTGATGATGAGCGGCACCGGATTCTGCGCGCGCCGCACCGCATGCAGCACGTCCACGCCATCGGTGCCGGGCAGGCCGAGATCAAGCAGCACCGCGTCGTAGACGTGGGTCGTGAAGCTCAATATCGCGAGCTTGCCGTCGCGCACCCAGTCAACTGCGTAAATGCTGTCGCGAAGCGCGCCCTGAATCGTTTCGCCGATCATACGGTCGTCTTCGACGAGCAATACCCTCTGAGATATCTCCGCACGCTCATCGCCTGGATGCGCGTGAAATCGAGCCGATGGACGAATGCTTTTTCATGGTGAGAAACCAATCTGTCAATAACATTTTAGAATAGCGACTGAAAGCTTAGGAAATGCTTAGGAATTTTCCGGTGCGGAGTTTTTTTATAATGCGCGCCCCTTACTGGCAGTGTCAGCGAGTACTAGGGTCTGTTTTCATTCGATGAAATGTGTTTACATCTTGTCTTTTGCAT
>LFJI01000475.1 GCA_001235855.1 Candidatus Burkholderia brachyanthoides | reverse complement strand
GTTCGCCGTTCACCGTGCTCGAGGATCACTCTCGCTTCGATCTGGCGCTCGATGCCCTCGCTCCGACGTGCCCAGCACCGCCGTCCGCGTGTTGTTTCTGATCGTTGTAGAAGTACGCGCCGGTGACGGGCGTGTCGGCGACCGTCGCAACGGTCTTCGATTGCGCCAGCGTCGCGAATTGCAGCGGCTGACCCGTGTTCTTAATATGATCGATGCTGATCAGAAACGAGAAGCACCCGAGCTTGTCGCCGACCGTCGCCGTCGTGTTTGTGCCGTTGAAGTTGCGGTTGACACCGAACAGATCGAAGTGCTGCGTGAAGGTCTGCACCTTCACATCGGCTTCGAATTTTGTCGGCATGCGTGTGGTGATGGAGACGGTCGCGCCGATCGAGTTGCTCGGATAGAGTGCCGAGTACGGCCCGTAGATGATGTCGGTGCGCTCGATGTCGTCGGCGAAGATCATCGACCAGCGTGGCGCATAGGTCCACGTATTGCCGAGGAAATTGCTGAGCAGCAGGCCGTCGGCGTACACGAGGCCGCGCGCCGTCTGCGAATTGCTGGTGCCGCGCACGGCGATGGTCGAATTGAGATCGCCGATGAAGCGCTTGCGCACCGCCAGGTTCGGCGCGTACTTGAGCACGTCTTCGGCGCTCGTGACGTTCCAGTTGTCGAACTGGTCGGCGGTGAAGGTCGAGACGCTCGCGGGAAGGTTCGGGTCGAGCGACGACGCGCGCGGCACGGCTTGCGCGCTCACCACGACCGGCGCGAGTGTGGTGTCGGCGGGCGAGGCGGTTTGTGCGTCGGCGGCGGACCAGGCGGCATGCGCCATGAGGGACAGCGGCAGGCAGGCGCGAGCGCACGCCAGAACGCGATGGCGCGCGCTCGCAAAGGGAGCGTGTACATCGTTGATTTCCTGAAAGAACGTACGAGCGAACGCATGCGCGCACGACGCTCAGGCGCCGCACTTCGGGTCATGCGATCGGGCGGAAAACGGCTTCAGGAAAGAACGGGAGGCGCGCGCGGGAATGCGGCGTTGAAGGACTTCGGGACAAGCGCAGCGCGAGCGAGACGACGCGCGCCACGCGCGTGACGCGTTCGATGCTCGTGATGTGCAGCACGATGGGCAGGTTGTGCTCAAGCAGGCCGCAGTTACGAGCAGGCGTCAAAGTGATCGGCTGCGTCGTGATGCCCTGCGTGATCACCACTGCTCTGTTCTGTTCCGCTAACGATTGCGCATGGTGCTCGTGCGAATGCGCACCGGCGGGGCATCGACCGTGCAGAGCGCCGCCTGAAAGTCGCTTTCCGCGCGCTGCGATGCAAGCGTCTGGCTGATGACCGGCGCGACAATGGCCAGCCACATGGCGGCGACGCCGAGCCATGCGACGAAGCGGTTGCGCGCGGTGCGATTCATGAGCGTGTGAGATAGATAGACCGATTGAGAGTCAAACGGAATTGTAGGCAGCGTAAAAGCGTGCCGCAATCTTCGCGTGCATATGGCTGGCATGGCGTTTCATACTGCCGCAGACTCGTGCGGTCATCGACCGCACGAGTCTCCTTGACGTGAAACCGTCACGCGAAGATGCGAAGGATTTTCTCAGACATCACCAAACGAATCCAAACGAATTGGTTAGAATCTCCGGGCTTGGCACAGTGGACTGTGTGCTGTGTGCCGGACACGATGAACACGCCGGGCGAGTTCGATCCGTGACGCCAGGCGTCGCGAGTCAACCCAAAACCCGTCACCCGAGCGCCGCCGTGCTGCGAAGGTAGCGAAATTGGTAGACGCACCAAGTTTAGGTTCAAGTGTATCGGGATTTTTTGGGTACGTCAAAAGTTCTTTGCCATCAACAACTTAGGCTATCCTCACTAGGAAAATCAACGAGTTAGGCAAGTTTTGGAAGTTCAACCTATCTCAGTGTAGTTCATAGTTCAGCCTATTTCATCCGATTTCAGGCTGTTTGAGGTGGATAGTTTAGGAAGCTTTTGGGAATTTTGGGGAAGCTTTGGCCGTCGGGCTGGTTCAGTCCACGGTAAAATAAAGGTCCTGATATAAAGGTCCTGATGCGGGTATGGCGAAATTGGTAGACGCAATTGGTTTAGGTCCAATCGGGAGCAATCCTGTGTCAGTTCGAGTCTGACTACCCGCACCATCAACTATTAGAAGAAAGACCAAGGAAGTACGGTATAAAGAAGGTAGTAGCTAACGACTACCTTCAGACTGCTGACCAACCCCACGTTTTGGAAAACGTGGGGTTTTTTTGGAAAACGTGGGGTTTAATGAGATGGTCACCTCCACCCAACAGGCAGGTTA
>LFJI01000474.1 GCA_001235855.1 Candidatus Burkholderia brachyanthoides | reverse complement strand
GGTCGTTACCAACCATGCATGCACCCTTAGGTTACGGTTGATGGAACAGCCGGTTACCCTTGTGCTAGCAGGTGAAACAATCATCTATGATCCGACCTCACGTCGCAACAGCACCTTCAGCCAGATGGGCGGCGAAGGCGTCGCGTGGGTCGGACAGGCGCCGTTCTCGAACAACAAGCACGTGTTCGCCAATTTCGGCGACGGCACCTACTTTCCACTCCGGCCTGCTCGCGATTCGCGCGGCGATCGCGGCAAAGGTGAACATCACCTACAAGGTCCTCTATAAACGATGCGGTCGCGATGACCGGCGGCCAGCCAGTGGACGGCGTGCTGACCGTGCCGCAAATCACGCATCAACTCGCGGCCGAAGGCGTGACGAAGATCGTCGTCGTGACGGATCAGTCGGAGAAGTTCACCGCGACGACCGGCCTCGCACCCGGCGTGGACGTGCATCATCGCGATGAACTGGACGACATTCAGCGCCAGTTGCGCGAGGTTGCGGGCACGTCGATCCTGATCTACGACCAGACCTGCGCGACCGAAAAGCGCCGCCGCCGCAAGCGCGGCGCGTTTCCCGATCCGGAGAAGCGCGTCGTCATTAACGAGGCGGTGTGCGAAGGCTGCGGCGATTGCTCGGTGAAGTCGAATTGCCTGTCGGTCGAGCTGCTGGAAGCCGAGTTCGGCACGAAGCGGCAGCATCAACCAATCGACCTGCAACAAGGACTATTCCTGTCTGAACGGCTTCTGCCCGAGCTTCGTCACCGTGGAAGGCGGTCAACTGAAGAAGCCGAAGGCGACGAGCGTCGACAGCGGCGCGATGCCTGCCGTGCCGACGTCGGAACTGCCAGAGATCGGCCGTCCGTACGGCGTGCTGGTGACGGGCGTTCACGATCGGCGCGCTGATCGGCATGGCGGCGCATCTGGAGCAGAAAGGCGTGACGGTGCTCGATGTCAGCGGCCTCGCGCAGAAAGGCGGCGCGGTGATAAGCCACATGCAGATCGCCAACCGTCCGGGCGATATCCACGCGACGCGCATCGCGATGGGCGAGGCGGATCTCGTCATCGGCTGCGATGCGATCGTCACCGCGAGCAACGAATGCGGCTCGCGGATGCAGCCGGATCACACACGCGTGGTCGTGAACAGCGCGGCGACGCCGACGGCCGAGTTCATCAAGAACCCGAACTGGAGTTTTCCGGGCGCAGGCGCCGAGGCAGATATCCGCGCGGCGGCGGGCGGAGCACGTGGCGCTGGTCGATACGAACCGTTTCGCGCTAGCGCTGATGGGCGACGCGATCTACACGAACCCGTTCGTGCTCGGCTATGCGTGGCAAAAGGGTTGGGTGCCACTGCGCCATGAGTTGCTGACGCGCGCCATCGAACTGAATGCGGTGCAGGTCGAGAAGAATCTCGCCGCGTTCGAATGGGGACGCCGCGCGGCGCACGATGTGGCCGCGGTCAGGCGTTTCGCCGATACGCAGCACGGCGTGCAGGAAGCGCCGGGCAAGGTGATCACGCTGCACACGCCGAAGTCGCTCGACACCCTTATCGAAAAGCGGCTCGATTATCTGGCGAAGTATCAGAACACGGCTTACGCGTCGCGGTACGGGCGGCTGGTGGCGGAAGTGCGGGCGAAGGAAGCATCGCTCGGTCTTGGCGACGGACAGTACGCGCTGACCGAAGCCGTCGCGCGGAATTTGCACAAGCTGATGGCGTACAAGGACGAGTACGAAGTCGCGCGTCTGTATGCCGATCCGGCGTTTATCGAAAAGGTGAAAAACAGCTTCGAGGGCGACTGGAAGATCAAGATGCAATCTGGCACCGCCGTCCGTTTCGAAGAAGGATTCGCACGGTCATCTCGGGAAGAAGCAGTACGGCCCGTGGATGATTTCGGCGATGCGCGTGCTGGCGCACTTCAAATTCCTGCGAGGCACGACGCTCGATCCGTTCGGCAAGACCGAGGAGCGCAAGATGGAACGCGCGTTGATCGGTTAGATCGGTTAATATGAAGCGTTCGTGCGCGAACTGATGGCGGAGCTGACGACGCCGAAGTTCGGGCTGGCAGTGGAACTCGCGAGCCTGCCGGATTCGATGCGCGGCTATGGGCACATCAAGGAAAACAACGTGAAGGCGGCGAAGATCAAGTGGAACGCGCTGCTGGCACGGTGGAGAAGCAACGAGGGCGGGGAGAAGCGGCATAGATGCGGCGGTTGTGCGATGAAGGAGTGCGTTCTTACCTGGGGAGATCTCGCCTCACGCCTGAAAGGGCGACGGCGTCGAGCCGCAGCGAGAAGTCAGCAGAGGCCGTAGTAGC
>LFJI01000473.1 GCA_001235855.1 Candidatus Burkholderia brachyanthoides | reverse complement strand
CCTACTTACTACTACCGTACTACATACACTACCGCGCCACATCTCGACTCTACCGGAACGCATTAGCGCCTTCCCTAACATCGCGCGGTTGATCGTCACTTATATATCCATATCCAGCCAAAATTGCTTTGTACCTATTTTACACCAGACAAATTTTTCTTTCGGCTGTCCGATTCGCGACAAACCTTGGCAGGACAATGCAACGAGGACAGCCTACAATTGTCCGAAATTCGGTAAGCGCATCAATCAGCTTCCGAAAAGAAATAATCCGAGACGACGTTTCAACCAGCCCAATCCCATCATGCAGACGAGTACGACCAAGGGCGCATTATCGCCCGCAGGCGGCGCCCCCGACGCCACCACGACCGCGCCGGCCCACGGCGCGCAGCAAACCTCCTATTCCGTGCTGGGCGCGATCAGTTTTTCGCACCTGCTCAACGACATGATCCAGTCGCTGATTCTGGCGATCTATCCGATGTTCAAGAGCGAGTTCGCGCTCACCTTCGGACAGATCGGCCTGATCACGCTGACGTATCAGATCACCGCGTCGCTGCTGCAGCCGCTGGTCGGCCTGTACACCGACAAACATCCGAAGCCGTATTCGCTGCCGGTCGGCATGGGCTTCACGCTGTCGGGCCTGTTGCTGATGTCGGTTGCGCCCAACTTCGGCACACTGCTGATCGCGGCGGCGCTGGTCGGCTGCGGGTCGTCGGTGTTCCATCCGGAGTCGTCGCGGGTCGCACGGATGGCGTCGGGCGGCAAGCACGGCCTCGCGCAATCGCTGTTTCAGGTCGGCGGCAACGCGGGTTCGTCGTTCGGGCCGCTGCTGGCCGCGCTCATCACCATTCCGCACGGACAGCGCAGCATCGCGTGGTTCTCGGCGGCGGCGCTGGTCGCGATCTTCGTGCTGACGCAGATCGGCCGCTGGTACAAGCGTCATCCGGCCACGAAAAAGGGCTGTGGCAATGCCGCCGTCTCCACCCTGCCGCGCGGCAAGGTTATGATGGCGATGAGCGTGCTCGTGCTGCTCGTGTTTTCCAAGTACTTCTATCTGGCGAGCATCAACAGCTACTTTACATTCTATCTGATCAACAAGTTCGGGCTGTCCGTGCAGGCCGCGCAGATCCACCTGTTCGTGTTCCTCGCGGCGGTCGCGGCGGGCACCGTGGTGGGCGGACCTGTGGGCGACAAGATCGGCCGCAAGACGGTAATCTGGGTGTCGATTCTCGGCGTGGCGCCGTTCACGCTACTGATGCCTTACGCGAACCTGTTCTGGACCGGTGTGCTGTCGGTGATCATCGGGCTGGTGCTGGCGTCGGCGTTCTCGGCGATCCTCGTCTACGCGACGGAACTGATTCCCGGCAAGGTCGGCATGGTCGCGGGCCTGTTCTTCGGCTTCGCGTTCGGGATGGGCGGCGTGGGCGCGGCGGTGTTCGGCAGTCTCGCGGATGCGACCAGCATCGACTTCGTGTACAAGGTCTGCGCGTTCCTGCCGCTGATCGGCGTGCTGACGGTGTTGCTGCCGAATACGCGGGAGACCCACGCGAGCGCATAAACCGTTCTCACGCGAAAGGCCCGATCTCGCTTTCGCGGCACTCGCTTGCGTCATGCAAGTGAGTGCCGAATCACGTGCAATGCGTAATTCATACGCGCCGCGCAGAATTTCCGGCGTCTTGTCACAGCGCTCCTCCAGCGATCCGGCAACGATCGCCCTACCCTAGACATGCCTCACCAAGCGAGTCATCTGTGAAGTATCGAGTACGGCACCATGCGAGCACGGGCGCGACGATGGCTTAAAAAATAAGTAACTCGTTGCGCTTTGGCGTCGCAGGGTTTTGCGCTCGATCAATCTTCGCAGTTGCTCCATTTAATATGGATTACTTAACGTATTAAAGCGGCCGAATAAAGCGCGAACTTTTTTCGACGCAAAACCACTCGTTCCACCTTGAGGCACAGCTTCCCTTTCAGCCGTCCATCCAGCGATTGCAAGTGCCTGTGATCGAACTCCATTCGGTAAATCGTAGAAAAGACGTTATTGCTTTGAAAAAATTCCTCGACCCAGTTTATCGAGACAGGTCGTCACGTTACATTTCCGGCGCAACGAGGAGGCGCTCCCGGAGCGACGTGTCTGTCGAGTCATCGATAGAGAAAAGATCGTCCCGCAACGGCGCTGCCTGATTGCACAGAGATTAACTTGGCCTCGTCGATATATACGAATACAAAAACCCCTGCGTGTGAACTGCCCCCCAAAAGTTGGACACGCGCGTCCAACGATTTTTGGGGGGGGTCATGAGCAGGCACAGCGCGCGATTCAAGCGGAGCCGTCGTTCA
>LFJI01000472.1 GCA_001235855.1 Candidatus Burkholderia brachyanthoides | reverse complement strand
GCCTGCTTCACCTCCGGCGATTTCGGAACGCTGCCGGCTACTCTGCCGACAATGCATTTTCCGATTTCGGGACGCAGTTCTTCAATCCAGGCTGCAAGCGTCCCCCCGACTCAGGTATCCCAGTGCCCTCAAGGTTGCAGCAACACAACGGTCATGGCTCAGATAATGATCGACGGCCGCCTTCTTTTGTTCGGTCGAATACCTCGGCCGCGAACGAACATAGCTAGTCTGTAAATCATGACACTGTTCGTATTCGCGATGCTAGGATTTAAGCGAGTTCTTTGTCGGGTACTCCAATTGTCGAATGATCGCTCTGATGCGCTTACCCAACTTTAAGTAGAGCCGAGCCGCTCGAAGACGGTCTTCGTACGAGTACAACTACCTCCAGGTAATCCAAGTTTTCGGACGCACCTCCCAAGCCGTGGAGTACTGGGCTGCTGACAGCCTCCAGATCTACGTGACCAGCCTGTACGCGCCGCTGGCCTGGAGATCTGGTTACAGCAGTCATTCCGGGCGGAGAACGCTCGCCAGCCGCCTGATTGCGCAAGGACACTCGCTTGACACGGTTCAGATACTTTGGGCCATTCGCACATCAGACATACCGCTTCATACATTAAAGTTTCAGACCGCGAGTTGCGAGACGCTGTTGCGGCGGTTCTAGGCGACGGCTAAAGGGGCTATTCATTGCGGCCGATAAGAGAGGGGGCACACGTCAAAAGTACTTGATTTCCCTATCAGATGGATTAATGTGTACACACCATGTGCGTGTACATAGGAGTGGAAATGGCAGCGGCCACTGAACGGATCGTCGTGCAGGTGACAACGGTTCAAAAGCGTGCAATCGCGCAGACTGCGAAGCGTCTCGGTCTGAACGTGAGCGAGCTTATGCGACAAGCTGCGCAGGGATTCACGCCGTCCGACGACGAGCAAGAAATTCTAGCGTTGGTCGAGCGTGTGAACGCGTCCACGAAGGAAGCAAATGACGCGCTGGATGACGCTCTATCGTTCGTTGCGGAGTCGAACAAGCGCATTGAAGCGATGGCAGGGAACAAGCAGTAATGGGTGTAACCGACAAAGTGTGGGATGCACTCACAACCGTTATCAAGATGAACGACAAGGTTGTGTCGCTGGCCGGTACGGTCAAGGAGCAACAGGTCAAAATCGAGAGCCTGACAGAGCGCGTGATTCGCTTAGAAGCGACGCTTGAACTCTTGATGCGCACGAGCGGCGATAACAAGAAATTGCCCCGCTCATAAACCGGAAAACAGAAAACACGATGGCGAAGCGAAAACCATCGGCATCGAGGATGCGAAGGGACTGTGGCGGCAGGCGCACGAAGCAGAGGCCAAAGCAGCCGCCCCTCGTGAACTTGGTTTCGAGAGCGGTAAGCAAGTTCGGTGAGCACGGCAGCGAACGCGCTATCCGATGCTGCCATTGCCATCGAATCGAAGTTGGATAGCCTAAAGCAGCTTAAACGCAATGGACGAAACTCCTTTCGATTTTGGATTCGACGCTGGTGAGCACGGCTACGACGATCCGGTCAATCCGTTTCCTGCAAGTAGCGATGGTTGGCTTGATTGGCGCGATGGTTTCAAAAGGAGCGCGGTTGTAATAGGAATCCGGCGCATCGCATTAAGCGGAGAGTATATGATGGCGACTATTGAACTTCGGATGAACGATCGTGAACTCGAAGCCGAGCTTACCGCTGGACTCAGGGTAATAGTTCGTGAGCGCGATGTGGCTGAGGTCGCTTACTCATTGAGTGAAGCGTTCGCCGCCTTGCTTCCGCACGGGCCGGAATATGTGCTTCGATCAACCGTTGATGAAGCGATCAGAGCACTGCTGCGAAAGCACGCACAGCCGAACTGAGTAAAGCCGGAAAGAGCACGATGAACTATCAGAACTACCTGTGTATCAATCAAAAGCACAAACCAATTCCCTACGGGAGTAACGGTGTCCTGCGCGAGGACGGAGAAGCAAACTACGGATTCATCTGCCTCAAAGGCGCGCTCGACCGCGTCGATGCTGTACCTGAGATTGCCCGCGATGCGGCTATGCGCCGCCTCGCTATCGCAGTCAATGGGGACGCGACAGCCCTTCTGTCGGTGGGTAGCCTGAGTTCTGCTGTCACGGAGGTAAGGAAGCACCGGCATACAGGCTATTTTGAGTTTGCCTTCAACTCTCGAAGTGGGACTGCCGATGCCAGCAATTACTTCCCACCGTTCTTCCACTTCGACAGAATGCTGTCCACGCTAAGAGACTTGCGACCGGTGATCCTGTCTCGTTTCCACGTACAGCAAGTCATGCAGCGATCAATCTGGCCTGATAGTCGACC
>LFJI01000471.1 GCA_001235855.1 Candidatus Burkholderia brachyanthoides | reverse complement strand
CCGAAGTGTTACCCCTGTCCTGACACACCTGTTACCCATGTCTCCGGTCTATACAATGCGTGGACGTTGGCCGATTAAGCCGATATAGCGCAGAGTTATACGTAATTACCTGAAGTTAATCATAGCGTTTTGTTATCCGGTCGAAGCACGAAGCACAATTGATACCCAACAAAGCCCACCTATGCCCATGAAAATCGCCATTCTCGACGACTACCAGGACGCCGTTCGGAGAAACTGGATTGCTTCCATCTGCTCGACGATCACGAGGTGAAGATATTCAATAACACGGTGCGCGGGCTCGGACAGTTGGCTAGCAGACTATCGGAAGTGGACGCGCTCGTGCTGATCCGCGAACGCACGCGCATCAGTTCGCAACTGCTCGACAAGCTGCCGAAGCTGCCGAAGCTGCCGAAGCTGCGCATGATCAGCCAGACGGGCCGCGCAGGCGACGGCCATATCGATATCGATGCGTGTACGGAAAGGGGTATCGCCGTACTCGAAGGCGCCGGTTCGCCGTTCGCGCCGGCGGAACTCACGTGGGCGCTCATCATGGCGGCGCAGCGTCGCATTCCGCAATATGTCGCGAATCTCAAGCAGGGCGCATGACAGCAGTCGGGATTGAAGACTTCCGCGTTGCCACCGAACTTCGGGCTGGGACAAGTGCTGCGCGGGCAGACGCTCGGCATCTGGGGCTACGGCAAGATCGGTCAACTGGTCGCGGGATACGGCAAGGCGTTCGGCATGAACGTGCTCGTGTATGGGCGCGAGCATTCGCAACATGCCGCGCGTGAAGACGGCTTCACCGTCGTTGAAAAGCGCGAGGCGTTGTTCAAACAGAGCGATGTGCTCAGCGTGCACTTGCGCCTGACCGACGAGACGCGCGCCATCGTGAAACAGGACGATCTGATGCGCATGAAGCCCACCGCGTTGTTCGTCAACACTCAACACGAGCCGCATGGAGCTGATGGAGGACAACGCGCTGCATCACAACCGGCTAGGGATGGTCGCCATCGACGTATACGAGAGCGAGCCAATTCTGCAAGGCTCTATGGCTTGCTGCGCATGGAGAACGTGATCTGCACACCGCATATCGGCTATGTGGAGCGCGAGAGCTACGAGCTTTATTTCAGCCCGGCGTTCAACAACATTCTCGCCTTCGATGCGGGCGATACCTCGAGCGTCTTCAACAAGGACGCGCTTCAACACGCGCGGCGCCGCTGAATTTCGTCGCGGTGATCAAACCGTCGAGATGTCGATCGACGGTTCGCAGCGAACCGGGAAGTTCACCGAGTTCGCGATGAAGCAAAAGCGATGCGCCTCTTCATGAAGGCGCTTCGCAAGTTCCACATCGCCGCCCGCGCCGATGCTCACGCGCGGCCGCAGCAGTACATCGACGAAGCGGCCATCGCCCTTCGCTTCTTCCTGCATGGTGCCGATGGCGTCGTCGATATACCCCGTCACCACGATCCCGTTCGTCGCGCACAGGTGCAGATACCACAGCATGTGACACGACGACAGCGACGCGACGAACAGATCCTCGGGATTGTGACGCGCGGCATCGCTCGATGCCTCGATCGCCGTCTTGTTGCCGACGCGCACGAGATGATCGCACGAGTAGGCGTCGTAGGCGGACGTGTCTGAACCGAGGTCGCCGGTCCATGCGACGGTGAGTTCGTACGTGTGCTGCTTCTTCGACATGATCGTTTTCCTCAAGCGTGCGCCGCGGTTTCAATCAGACGCGGAAGGCGCGAGGAAGTCGTCAGCATCCGCGCGACCCAGGTCGTAAGCATGCTGCATCTGCGAGGGGCTCGTATAGTCCCAGCTCGAAATCGGCACTTTGCGCGAAGGTTGCACGTACAGACGCTTTTGCGAGCCGTGCGGCACTACGAACATCTGCTCGTGCGGATACAGCCGCGTGACCATCACGAGCACGAGGCCCGGCGCTGCATCGAGCGCGGACACCGGCACGTTGTCGACTATGCCGCCGTCGAGTACGGGACGGCCGTTGCGTCGCAGGATCGGCGTGAAGGGCGGCGTGGCCGACGATTGCAGGATGAGATCGGCCAGATCTTCGATACGCGCGCACGCCTGCGCCCGCACGAATTCCGGATGAAAACCGAGCGTCTGCCCGAGTGTCGGATGCAGCTTCTTGCACACATACTTTTCGATGTTGTACGCGACGATGCCGGCTGCCACAGCACTGCGCGCGCCGAGCCAGCGCGGCAGATGCGACACGCCGATGCGAATCTCCGGCGCTGCAAACAGCGCCGGAGATTCGCATCGGCGAAGATATCGAGTCGGCCCTGCAGAATTCAATTCGACCGGCGAAGGGGTATTTGACGCCAGT
>LFJI01000470.1 GCA_001235855.1 Candidatus Burkholderia brachyanthoides | reverse complement strand
TTCGTCATCGATGATAGGTGCCGGCATTCCTTGATCCGTTGTTCAGGCATCCAAGATTAATCGTTTCGGGGGAAAGTAAACAGTCCTTCCGGGCTCTTTTTAAACTGGCCTTTTAGTGCGCTTGGCGCTGCAGAATGTTCGAGAACTCTTCGATGAAGGTCTCGAAGCGGATCGCCAGACGGTCGATATCGTGTGCGTAGCGGTTGTACGCGACCACCGCCGGAATTGCAGCGAACAGGCCGATCGCGGTAGCGACCAGCGCTTCCGCAATACCCGGCGCGACGTTCGCGAGCGTCGCCTGCTGCACGTTGGCGAGACCGCGGAACGAGTTCATGATCCCCCACACCGTGCCGAACAGACCGATGTACGGGCTGACCGAACCGACCGAAGCGAGAAACGCGATATTCGCCTCGAGCACGTCCATTTCACGCTGGAAGGCGGCGCGCATGGCGCGGCGCGAACTGTCGAGGATCGCGCCTGGATCGGTGATGCCGCGCTCCTTGCCCTTCAGGAATTCGCGCATGCCGGATTCGAAGATACACTCCAGCGCGCCGATGGTGTGACGGTTGTTGGCAGCGCTCTGATAAAGCGCTTGCAAATCGCCGCCGGACCAGAAATCGCGCTCGAAGCGCTCGGTCTGCACGCGCGCGCGACGAATCGCGAACGCCTTGCGGAAAATGAATGTCCACGACAGCAGCGATAGCACCAGCAGCAGCGCCATCACGGCCTGCGCGAGCAAGCTCGCGTGAATGACGAGAGAAACGATCGACAGGTCTTGTGTGTTTTCCATAAAGGTCCGCTGGTACGTCCGGTTGATGCGGGCGTCCGGTCAAAGGCGAGTCAGTTGTTCGTGATCCGGCTTTAAAAATAACGAAAGCCGCGCGTCGGCTCTTTCCGGTCGAAAGAGGACATGCGCAGCTTCCACCGTGGTACTCAATTTGTGCTGGCCGCGTCGCAAACCGTCGAGCACGCAATGCACGCAATCGGGAACGGCGGCGGGGCGAATCGTCACGCGATTCACCAACGCGACCCGGATATCGCCCGTGGCGAGCAGCACGTCGCCGCGCCACGCTTCCTGATGAAAATCCACCGGTGCGCGACCGAGCCGCTCGATGCGGCTGACGACGCGGATCATGTCGTCCAGACGCGCTGGCGCGGAATAATCGACGGCAGTCCTTCTAACCACGAACACAATGCCGTTCGACTCCGCCAGGCTGCTGGTCGAGCCGCACGCGCGCAGCCATTCGGCGCGCGCGCTCGAAGAACTTGAGGTAGTTCTCGTAGAAGACGATGCCGCCGGCGTCGGTGTCCTACACACGAATCGGCCACTCGAAAATCAACGGATCGTTCACCTTTGCGTCGCTTCGCCCGCGCGGCCGCAGACTTGCCCCCGCTTCAGCTCGCTTTCTGACAAATATTTATTAATATCATTTTACTAGAGAAGTGCAAGCGGCGTCGCGAAATCCTCAGTCGTGGAGGGAATCAGCCGCGGTGAATTTGCAACGGTCCGAAGGTCTGGGCGACCGGCATCAACTCGATGGTGTTGATGTTGACGTGCGCCGGGTGCGTCGCGATCCAGTAGATCGCATCGGCGATGTCTTCGGCGGCGAGCGCCTGAACGTCCTTGTAGACCGAGGCGGCTTTGCTGTCGTCGCCCTTGAAGCGCACGCTTGAAAACTCCGTGCCGCCGCACAGGCCCGGCTCGATATCGGTCACGCGCAGGTTGGTGCCGATCAGGTCCGCGCGCAGATTCAGGCTGAACTGACGCACGAACGCCTTGGTCGCGCCGTACACGTTGCCGCGATTGCGCTCGACCATGCCCGGCAGCAACGCGCGCGTGACCGTGACGAGGCCGGTGCAGTTGGTGTCGATCATATTCTTCCAGTCTTCGAAGCTCGCCTTGTGTGCGGGTTCGAGGCCGAGCGCGAGGCCCGCGTTGTTCACCAGCACATCGACCTGCGAAAAGGCTTCGGGCAGCGAGTCGATGGCGGTCTTGATGGCGCTCTCATCGCGCACGTCGAGTTCGAGCGGCAACAGCGCGTCGCCGAGTTCCTTTGACGAAAGTACGGGCGATGGCAACGCCGAATCCGGCTGAAGAGCCGGTGACGAAAACGATCATGAGCGGGCTCCGGGGGCATGAGAGTGGGCGAACCCGGGCTGCGTGGGGACGGGCCTTGGGCAACGGCGCACAGAGTACTTCCATTGATACGTTGCGGCAAATAATCGGCGGCGTGAAACTCCGCGCGAACGGTCGTACTTTAAGCGTCGCAAACGATGGCTTCGGCATGCCGCCGAACTGCCCTGGCACGCGGTTTGCGGTGCTGGGGTTTATCCTAAGTCACCTACAATCCATTGCTC
>LFJI01000469.1 GCA_001235855.1 Candidatus Burkholderia brachyanthoides | reverse complement strand
GTGTTACCCCTGTCCTGACACACCTGTTACCCATGTCTCCGGTCTGTACAAGGAAGCAATCAGGACATCATCACATGAACATCCAAATCAATCAGCGCGCATTCGAGTTGCCGAAGGCGGCGACCGTCACCGACGCGCTCGCCGCCTTCGGCGCGAAACCGCCGTTCGCGGTGGCGCTGAATGGCCAGTTCGTTGCGCGCGGCGAGCACGGCTCGAAGACGCTCGCCGCCGGCGACAAGCTCGACGTCGTGTCGCCCGTGGCGGGCGGCTGAATCCAGAAAATCACGACATCATGAATCCGAGAGACCGAATCATGACCACCCCATCCGATTCCCTGACGCTCTACGGGCATGCATTTCCGAGCCGCGTGCTGCTCGGCACGTCGCGTTATCCGTCGCTGCAATCGCTGTCCGACGCAATCGACGCCTCGCGCCCCGGCATGGTGACCGTCGCGCTGCGCCGCCAGTCCGAAACCGGCGAGGCGGGCTTTTTCGACGTGCTGAAACGTCACGGCGTCGCGCTGCTGCCGAACACGGCCGGTTGCCAGAGCGTTGACGAGGTGTTGACGACCGCTTACATGGCGCGCGAAGTCTTCGATACGCCGTGGATCAAGCTCGAGCTGATCGGCGACGACTACACGCTGCAGCCCGACCCGATCGGCCTGATCGAAGCGGCGGGCAAGCTGATCCGAGACGGCTTCAAGGTGCTGCCGTATTGCACCGAAGACCTGGTGATCGGCCGCCGTCTGCTCGACGCGGGCTGCGAAGCCCTGATGCCGTGGGGCGCACCCATCGGCACGGGCAAGGGCGTGACGAATCCGTACGGCTTGCGCGCGCTGCGCGAACGGCTGCCGGATGTGCCGCTGATCGTCGATGCCGGTCTCGGCGTGCCGTCGCACACGTGTCAGGTGATGGAATGGGGTTTCGACGGCGTGCTGCTCAATACAGCGGTCTCGCAGGCGACCTTTCCGCCGCAGATGGCGCGCGCGTTCGCGCTCGGCACCGAAGCGGGCCGCGCCGCATTCCTCGCCGGTCCGATGGCGGAGCGCGACAACGCGCAGGCGAGCACGCCGGTCGTCGGCATGCCGTTCTGGCACCAGGACGGAGGTGCGGCATGAGTTTGCTCGGACACGAGGTATTCTGGCCCCCAGCGGATGAACTCGTCGAAGTCGCCGAACGGATTCGCGCGAAGCTGGGCGAGTGGCCTGTCGCGTCTGCGCGCTGGCGCATCTGCCTGACCGTGCCGGATGCGCCGGCTGCACAGGATCTGATCGTCTTCACCGAACCGCATGACGCCGATGCCGGAATACTGCTGCACGCCGGCGCGGCCATGCTCGAAACGCACGGTGACCGCGTGACGCTGCGGCGGGGCGAGGCACGTTTCGCGCTGCAGGGCGAACGTTCGGCCGATTGGCTGACGGCGCTCGCCGCGTTCCTCGACTGCAATTTCGAGCCGCACGATGCGTTCGTGTTGGCGCTCGCCTGGCGCACCGGCGACGAAAACCACGACGACGCGTGGCCGACGGACTTCGCCACGTTCCCGTGTGTCGCCTATCTTCCGGCGGCGCCGGAGCCGCGCTTTCCGGCGTGTCCGGATGCGTTGGGCCTGTATCCGGTGCTGCCGAGCGGCGAATGGATCGAGCGCGTGCTGGATCTGGGCGTCGTCACGACTCAATTGCGCCGCAAAACGACCGACGCCGATGAACTGAAAGACGAAATCGAACGCGCGGTCGCGGCGGGGCGCAAACATCAGGCGAATCTGTTCATCAACGATCACTGGCGCGAGGCGATCGCGGCGGGCGCGTACGGCGTGCATCTCGGGCAGGAAGACGTCGAAACCGCCGATCTCGGCGCGATCGCGCAGGCGGGATTGCGCCTCGGCTTGTCGACGCACGGCTATTACGAAATGCTGTGCGCGCTGCATTTCCGGCCGAGCTATCTGGCGTTCGGCACGGTGTTCCCGACCACGACCAAAGTCATGCCGACCAAGCCGCAAGGTCTCGCGAGACTGCGCCGCTACGTGCAGTTGCTGAAGGGCCGCGTGCCGCTGGTGGCGATCGGCGGTATCGACGGAAAGGTACTGCCGGAGGTGCTTGCAACAGGCGTCGGCAGCGCGGCCGTGGTGCGTGCGGTTACCGAAGCACCCGATGTCGCCGCAGCAGTCGACGCATTGCGACAAAACTTTGGAAGTCAATGATGAATAATCCGAAAAAAGGTGAGGCAAGGCACTAGTACTACTATGTCATAAAATCCATGGCATTATAGGAGCTTCTTCATCTTTTGCATGAGGAAGTGATGGACTGGTAGACATCGTTTGACGAGTCCCTGGAACACCTATGCGACACAATTGGACACAGTGATCGTCGCGCCG
>LFJI01000468.1 GCA_001235855.1 Candidatus Burkholderia brachyanthoides | reverse complement strand
CGCCGGCATTCGCCGGCATTCCTTGATCCGTTGTTCAGGCATCCAAGGTTAATCGGTTCGGGAGAAAGTAAACAGTCCTTCCGGACTCTTTTTGAATTGGCCTTTTAAGCCCAGCATGGAACGCAGTTGCTCCGCGCCGACTTTCATCGTGCCGGGGCCGGCGGGATCGCTGGGGGAAGGCTGCGGGAACGCGGTGGACATCGCCGAATAAAAGCGCATCTCGCCTTCCACTTTCTGCGCCACCTGATGCACGTGGCCGTTCAACACCGTCACTGAACCGAAGCGCTTGAGTAACGCAAGCGCCTGCGCGCTGTCGTCGGTGTCCCGGCCCCATTGCGGATAAAGCGCCCAAAGAGGGATGTGCGCGAACACGACGATCGGCGTGCTGCTGGAACGGCCTTGCAGATCGCTCTTGAGCCAGGCGAGTTGCGCATCGCCGAGATAACCTAGACTGCCGCCTTTGAGATCGATCACGTTGGTCAACCCGATGAAATGCACGCCGCCCTGATCGAAGCTGTACCAATGGCGATTGCTGCCCTTGCCGTACTGCTCGGAAAAGCGCTCGAAGAACGGATTGCCGTCTTCCACCAGCACGTCGTGCTCGCCCGGCACTTAGTGCACCGGCATGCCGGTGGCGCAGATGATCTGTGTCGCGGTATCGAACTGCGCGGGTTTGGAGAGGTCTCTATCGCTAAGGCAGGTCACGCACGGCATCCCTCCATCGAGCCGGCTAAAGGGGCGCTATATATTCCTTCTTTATTTTTTCGGCAAGGATGAAAAGCGGGAATAAACCGTTTGCCAAGGGAGTATTCGATGCAGGGTCGCGACGATGGCGTGGCGCGATCCGATCCCCCATTCAAGGAGACCCGCGCGATGTGGCAAGGCAGGTCGAAAGAAGGCAAGTCCTCGGGCCGACAGGCAGCCGGCGCGGCCGATGATGCGGCGCAGGCATTGCACGCGCGTTTCGAGGCGATGGTGGTGCCGCATCTCGGTGCCGCGTACAACCTGGCGCGCTAGCTATGGGGTAGCGCCAATGACGCGGACGATGTCGTGCAGAAAGCCTATCTGCACGCCTTCCGTTTCTTCGGCGGATTCGAGGAAAAAGACGAGGACAACGCACGCGCATGGCTGCTCGCGATCGTGCGCAATACGTGGTTCACGGAATGGCGGCGGCGCGTGAGCCTTGCGGACACCACGCCATTCGACGAGGAAATCGGCGGCGACGAAGCCTTGCCGGGGTGGCCGCGAAGAAGGCGGCGTCGATCCCGAGACGCTTGCCGTGCGCCGCGACGAGATTCATCTGGTGCATCGCCGCTCGAAGCGTTGCCGATTGCGTTCCATGAGGTGCTGGTGTTACGTAAACTGGAAGATATGAGGGAAGTGGCCGCCGTGACAGGCGTGCCGATCGGAACGATAATGTCGAGACTGGCGCGCGGGCGCAAGATGCTCGCGGGCGCGGTGCGCAGCGCACAAGGTCAGGACAAGCCGAATGTGCGGCTCGTGCGCAAGGCGGGTCCGGGTCATGCGGAGGAGTCGGGAAATGGAAAATAACGACACCGCCTCGCTGTAGACGAGGCTGACCGATGGCTCGCTGTATCAGCGCGCACCCGTGCATCTGCGAGCGCAAGTGCTGACGCGTGTGCGTGAAGAGGCACAGGCCAGAGCGCGCGCGCAGCAGCGCGACCGGTTGCCCGAACGGCAGATATCGCGCGGATGGAGATTTTCGTTAGGCGGCTCCGGCTCGTTCTTCGGCGGCGCGTTCACGGGTGCGACGCTTTCCGCTCTGGTGGGTACTCGGGGCCGTGTTGTGGTTCCAGGCGGTGCCGCGTGTGGCGGCTCCTTCATCGGTCGCGCAGGAGATCGTGTCGAGCCATGTGCGTGAGTTGCTGTCCGACCGAGCGATCGATGTGATCTCGAGCGACAAGCACACGGTCAAGCCCTGGTTCAACGGACGCATCGATTATGCACCGCCGGTGATCAATACGTCGGGGCCGGGATTCGCGTTGGTCGGCAGGCGGCTCGACTACATCGATCACAAGCCGGTCGCGGTGGTGATGTATCGCTACCTCAAGCATCCGATCGACGTGTACGTGTTTCCCGAGCATAAAGGTGGTGCAAGCAAGGCCAAGAGCGACAAGGACGCAACGCCGATCGTCACGCAGGCCGATGACGGTTACTCGCTGGCGAAATGGAATCGCGACGGCATGACGTTCTGGGCCGTGTCCGATGCATCCGGCGCGGTGTTGCGGCAGTTCGCGCATGCGCTCGATACCGGCACGCCACGCGCTTTTTTTGCTAAGCGGTTATACCCGCAGCCTTTAAGAGACCAGTTCAAAATTCCCATGAGGGAGCTATTTACTTCTTTGGCGATTTG
>LFJI01000467.1 GCA_001235855.1 Candidatus Burkholderia brachyanthoides | reverse complement strand
GGCACGTCCGGATCCGTGCGGGGGGCGTTCCGAGAGGAACGCCCCTACCGCGATCTCGAAATCGGCGATCTGCGCGTGGGTGATAAAGATGTGACGATCACGTTCCGCCGCGTGGGCGGGCGCAGGTTATTCCGTCGGTGGAAGACGAAGCGCGGGTCGTCACGGTGCTGTAACCGCCATGCTGCCCACGTAGAGTTTTCGGCGAGCGCGATTGCGGCGGCGCGCGAGGTCGTCACGTGCTCCAGTTCCGCCACTTGCAGGCGCTGCTCGAAGGGTGACGTGTCGTCAAGCTTGTGCAGCATGCGCGTCATCCACCAGGAGAAGTGCTCGGCGCGCCATACCCGCTTGAGCGCCGTGTCGGTGTATGTAGCGTGCCAGTTTTTCGCTGCCGCCTTCCTCCTTGCCGCCTTCGCGCGTGAACTTGCCCGACAGCAGCCCGCTCGTGAACGGACTCCACACCATCAGACCGACGTTTTCGCTGTTCAGAAGCGGCACGATTTCACGCTCGAGATCGCGCCCGGCGATCGTGTAATAGGCCTGCCAGGATTCGAAGCGAAGCGCGCGAGCCCTAGCCGCTCCGAAATGCCGAGCGCCTCCATGATCTGCCACGCGGCCCAGTTCGATACGCCGATGTAACGCACATGGCCGTGCTGCACCAGGTTGTCGAGTGCGCGCAGAGTTTCCTCGATCGGCGTGGCCGGATCGAAGCCGTGAATCTGGTAAAGATCGACGTGGTCGAGTTGCAACCGCTTGAGGCTCGCCTTCACGCCGTCGATGATGTGATAGCGCGACGCGCCGCGCGAATTGGTCCCCCTTGGTGCCGGTTTCGCCGAAAATCTCGGTCGCGACGACCACGTCCTCGCGCGGCACCTTAAGGTTTTTCAGCGCCTGACCGGTGATGATTTCCGATTTGCCGTCCGAATAGATATCGGATATCGGGATATCGGCGGTATCGATGAAATTGATGCCAGCGTCCAGTGAACGGCCGATCAGTTTGTCGGCCTCCGCCTGCTGCAAGTCCCCGATGTTGTCCCAGATACCGCCGGTGCCACCGCCAAAGGTCATCGTGCCGAGACAGAGTTCCGAGATGAATAAACCGGTATTGCCGAATTTCCTGTAGCGCATGGTTGCTCCTGAGTGACTGGAAAGGCGCGCGACTTCCACGCCCGGAACGTGTTCGTGCTGGGGTCCGTGCGCCGACAGTGCAGTATCTTCCCGGCATTCGGCCAGGGCATAACCTGATCCTGTCAAATCATTGCCTGTTACTACAAACACCGCCGTTACCTGTAAGCAGATTCCCCTGCGCGCGAGTAAGCTAGGTGGACTTCTTCAGAGTGAAAATTTCTCCAGAAATCATGGCGCTAAACGACACTCCCGGCCTCGACGACAAAAAGACGCACACGATCACCCCCGAGAGACGCGCCACACCGGCGCGATGCTCGATGCCGCGCTGGACGAAGCCCGCCTCGAACTCGTTTCACTGATCGACCGTTTCACCGCCGGTTGCGAAGGCACGGTGGAAACCGCGGTGCCCGGACTGTTCCTGCACCGGGTGATGAACCCGGGCGGCCTCAAAGCACGGCATCCAGACGCCGGCGTTCGCGCTGATCGCGCAAGGCTCCAAGCGGCTGATGGTCGGCGACGAGGTCTATGGTCTATATCTACGATCCGATGGACTAACTCGTGTCGTCGGTCGATCTGTCGGTGTGCAGGCAGCTGTCGGTCGCGAGCGAGTCGGAGCCGTATCTCGGCGTGAGGCTCGATCTCGACGCCGAAGAAATTACATCCCTGATCCAGGACCAGAATCTGCCGCCGACGACGCAGGCCGACGCGTCGCGCGGGCTGTATGTCAACCGCCTCGGCAATTCCATGCTCGATCCGGTGCTGCGGTTGCTGCGCCTCGTCGATACGCCCGAGGACGTCGCCATTCTCGCGCCGCTGGTCAAGCGCGAGATCCTCTACCGGGCTGATGAACGGCTCGGGCGCGCGCCTGCGCCAGATCGCGCTGCAGGACAGCCAGACGCATCGCATCGCGCGGGACGTGCATATGAGCGTGTCGTCGCTGCATCATCATTTCAAGGCCGTGACGGCGATGAGCCCGCTCCAGTATCAAAAGCAATTGCGCTTGCAGGTCGTGTGGGCTACGAAAGCGCGTCGCAGTTCAGCCGCGAGTACAGCCGCCTGTTCGGCGCGCCGCCGTTGCGCGCGCCGTCCGCCGCTGGCGCGATGCGGCGGCAGCGGGGGCATAACGACCGTCGGCATTTCATCGACATCCACGAAATTTTCGTGAACAAGGGGTTCTCGCGCATCCAGCGTGAGGTGATCGCACGCGGCATTTTCACCTCGGTGAAGGAGTTGGATCGCAAACTGATGCGCTGCATACGCGAGCATA
>LFJI01000047.1 GCA_001235855.1 Candidatus Burkholderia brachyanthoides | reverse complement strand
TTCCGACGCCAGCGAGAGCGCCGCCATGACCGCGATGCGATCGGTGCCGCGCACGCTACTCGCGTTGCGCACCTTGTTCATTTCCGCGTCGACGCGCGCGATGGCTTCGCGCAATGCGCCTTCGGTTTCCGGCGAACATGCGAGCCGGTACGGCTGGCCGAGAATGGATACTTCGATCTGCTTGGTCGTCATGCCTTCTCTCCGTGATGATGCTCGCCATTCATTTCCGCATGTGCGTGTTCATGCGCGTGGCGGATTCGGTTTCGAGGAGATCGGGCTGATTGTCGGACTCGGCGTGTTGAGCGGATTTCCCACACGGCAATTTTTCGAGGATAGCGTTGAGGCGCACTTGCGCGTCGTCGATCTTGGCGGAGAGCGAGTCGCGTTCCGCTTGCAGTGCGCCGCGTTCCTGACGCATCTGCACGAGTTCGGCCTGCACGTTGGCGTGATTGGCGCGTAGTTGTTCGATTTGTGCTTCAAGCGCCTGACGCGCCTGATTATGGCGCTCGCTGATCTGGATCAGCCGGCCGATGTTTCCTGACAGTGATTCTAGTTCGTTGAGCATGTGCTGCGTCCTCTAAAGACTCCGCATTCTAGCGCGGCTCAATGGGGCTTCCGATAAAAGTCTCGTTTCGAGACGTAACAGCACGCGATCTTGCGTGCATCGCGATGCATTCGTGTGCGGAATGAAGCGAACCTTCACTCGCCCTCATCATGCACGTGCATATGAACGTCGCGGATGCGTGGAGTTCGATTTGTTCTGACACGCGTGGACACGCGTCCTGACGTTCCTTGATGGTCTCGGACCGCACTTCGCTTCTACACTTCCCTTCCCGCATTTTTGGTGCTCGCATGCGCGTTCTCGCTCATGCAGTTGAACGGGAAACAGAGCGCGGAATCCGTCACGGATCGGCCAACCTGTGCTGTCCCCGCAACGGTAAGCGACCGCAACGCAAGTTGCAAGTCATTCCAGGCGCGTTTTTTCGGTGCCGGAGCGTGTGACGCCATCGCGCGCGCATGAAACTCCGGCCCTGCAAGAGCGCGACCACGTCACTGCGCACGATGCGCGGGAAGGCGGAACGATGTGTCGCCAGCCCGGATACTGGCCAATCGTCCAGCGTGTTCCGCCGTTGTCGCGTGAACGCGCGCGTCGCGCTTGAACCTTGCGGGGAGCGGGGTTGCGCCAGCCATCTACGGAACATCCTCACGCATGAAATCGCCTCAGAGAGGGCAGATCAGCCGCACGGCGCGCGTCGCGCGACCGGCGGCCTGTCGTTTAGCACCTTCGCCTCTTTCGCCTCGCCCGCCTACGCCAACGACGACACATCCTCGACAACCCTCGCGCCCGTGGTCGTCACCGCGACGCGCACGCAAGCGCCGCTCGCCGATTCGATCCCGCAGACGACGCTGTTCGACGCGCAGGACATCGCCGATTCTAGTGCGCCCGATGCGCTCGGCCTGCTCGCGCTCGCGCCCGGCGTGCAGATCACGCGCAACGGCGGGCTCGGCGCGAGTTCGGGCGCCTATTCCTGTGGCAGAACGATTTCAGGCTGAGCGACGATCACAAGATCGTGGCCGGCTACGAGCATCTCGACTAGACGCTGGACTCGGACCAGTTCACCGCGCCGGATCGTCACGTGAACTCGGTCTACGCGGGCTACACGGGCCGCTTCGGCCAGAGCGACGTGCAGGCCAATGTGCGCCACGACCAATACTCCGATTTCGGCGGCGCGAACAGCTATTGCTACTATCTCGGCTATGCCTTCAACTTCGACGACCTCTACTATCCGTGGCAATCCGTCGATCCAGCCGGAGCGCAGCCATTTGGTCGAGGCCGCGTTGCAATACGCATCGAACGCGCTGGGCGTGGCGCGCGTGACCTTGTTCCAGACGCGCTATTCGAATCTGATCGACTATGTGAACGACGGCTGCGGCTACTTCATCGCATCGCGCAGAACATGGGGCGCTCGAAGGTGCAGGGAATCGAGGGATCGTGGCAAGGTCACATCGGCAAGACGGACGTGCGCGCGGGCGTGACCATCCAGAATCCCGTCGATGAAACCGGCGATCAGGACCTCGTGCGGCGCGCGCGGCGGTTCGCGTCGTTCAGCGCGCATCGCAACATCGGGCGTTTTCGCGTGGGCGGCGAGTGGATCGTGAGCGGTGAGCGCCGCGATTACTACTCGACGCTCGCGGGCTACGGCGTGGTGAATCTGTCCGCGCGCTACGACGATCACCAAAGCCTGGTACGTGGATGCGCGCATCGACAATGTGTTCGACCGGAACTATGAACTTGCCTATCAATACAACACGCCGCGACGCGGGGCGTACGTCACGCTCGGCTGGCATCCGTCCTGAGCCGCATCGTGGCCAGCGTGACTGAAGCGCGCCGGCCGATGAACCTCGGCCGCGCCGCGAGCATCTGGTGCGCGCTCGCCGTGCTCGTCGCATCGCTGATGCTCGGGAGCGACGCGTTGGCGGTCTCGCGCGCGCTCGGCCACGCCCGATATCGCCGACGACATCGTGCTCACGCTGCGTCTGCCGCGCGCGTCGGCGGGCTTCGCCTCAGGCGCCTTGCTTGCGCTGGCCGGCGCGCTATTGCAGGTGTTGCTGCGCAATCCGCTCGCGGAACCCTACGTGCTCGGCGTATCCGGCATCGCGGCGGGCGCGGGCGCGTTCGCATCGGTCGTGCTGGTGCTCGGGCTTGCGCATCGCGATCTGTGGAAGGGCGAACGCGACGCGTCGCCGCCTCTGTTGCTGACGGGCGTCGTGATCGCGGCGGGCTGGGGCGCGCTGATCACGCTGATTCTGAGCGTGGCGCCCGAGCATCGGCTGCGCGAGATGCTATTCTGGCTCACCGGCGACCTCAACGGCGCGGCGTCGCCATGGCCGGCGCTTTTCGCGCTCGCGATCGCCTTGGCCGTGACGATTTCCGCCGCGCCGCAACTCAACCTACTCCTGCGCGGCGATACCACGGCGCGCGCTCAGCGTGCCGGTCGCGCGTTTGCGTCTGCGGGTGTATCTGGTGGCGTCGCTCGCGGCGGCCGCTGCGGTGACCACGGCGGGCACTATCGGCTTCGTCGGGCTGGTCGTGCCGCATTGCTTGCGGCTCGCGTTCGGCAACGATCAGCGCATGCTGCTGCCCGCCGCCGCGCTCGCGGGCGGCCTTGCCGTGATGAGCGCGGATCTAGCGGCGCGCACCGCGATCGCGCAGTTGCCGGTCGGCGTGGTAACGGCGCTCGTCGGCGTACCGATGTTCCTGTGAATGCTGTTGCGGAGGGCGCGATGACGCGCCTCCAGCTCGACGCCGTTTCGCTGCGCGCCGGTTCTCGCACGCTCATCGGGAGCCTCACGCAAGGCATCGGCGCGGGCAAGATGACCTTGATTAGCGTGCTCGACACCGTGTTGCTCAACCGCTTTCCGCATCTCACCGGTTGGGGCTAGGAAAGCGCGGAGGAACGTGCCGCCGCGCTCGCCACGCTCGGCTTCGCCGAGTTCGCCGCGCGCGATGTGCTGACGCTCTCGGGCGACGAACGTCGCGCGTGGCGCTGGCCGCCGTGCTGTGCCAGGACGCGCCGCTGCTGCTGCTCGACGAACCGCTCGCGCATCTGGACCTGCATCATCAGATCAACTGCCTGCAAGCGCTCTCGCACAGCGTGCGGGAAGACGGGCGCACGGTGATCTTCTCGTGCCACGACCTGAACCTCGCGCGCCGCTTTTCGACGCACGCGCTGCTGCTGGACGGCCAGGGCTACGCGCATGCCGGCCCAGTCGAAGACGTGCTCACGCCCGAATGCGCGAGTGCCGCGTTCGGCAATCCGCTCACCCTGATCCGCGACGGCGCGCACGAAGCGCTGGTGCCGCTCATCCCTCATCGTTAAAGGAGACGCGATGTCCTCTTCCCACGACATCCCGATGCCTCGCACGCTCGACCGTTCGATCGAAGCTGAACTGCGCCGTATCATCGATACGAAGACAAAGCCGCCCGGCAGTCTCGGCCGGCTCGAGTCGCTCGCCTTGCAGATGGGCCTGATCGAGCACACGACGCGACCGCGCATCGAGCGTCCGGCGATGATCGTGTTCGCCGCCGACCACGGCATCGCGGCCGAAGGCGTCTCCGCGTATCCGCAGGAAGTGACCGCTCAGATGGTCGCGAATTTTCTGGCGGGCGGCGCGGCGATCAACGCGTTGTCGCGTTCGGTCGGCATGACGCTCGAAGTGGTCGATGCGGGCGTCGCGACGCCGATTCCGCTCGAAGGCTACGAACGGCTGTCGCTCGGCCCAGGCACGCGCAACTTTGCGAAAGAACCGGCGATGACGCGCGCGCTCGCACTCGAAGGCATCGCGCGCGGCGCGGCGCGGGTGCGGCATCACGCGTCGCTCGGCACCAATGTAATCGGCTTCGGCGAGATGGGCATTGCGAACACCTCGGCGGCGACCTGCCTGATGAGCCGTTTGTGCGGCGTGTCGATCGACGAGTGTGTTGGACGCGGCACCGGGCTCGACGATCGCGGCGTGCGCCACAAGCGCGACGTGCTCGCGAAAGCGCTCGCGCATCATCCGGCATCGAACGACGCGATCGATACGCTCGCCACCTTCGGCGGCTTCGAGATCGCGATGGTGACGGGCGCGTATCTCGCCGCGGCGCACGCGAACATGACCGTTCTCGTGGACGGTTTCATCGCGACGTCGGCGCTGGTCGTGGCGGCCCGCATCGCGCCCGAGGTGCGCGACTACTGCGTGTTCGCCCATGCATCGAACGAAGCGGGGCACCGGCGTATGCTCGCGCATTTCGATGCGATGCCGCTGCTGCAACTCGATCTGTGTCTGGGCGAAGGCACGGGCGCGACGCTCGCGTTGCCGATCCTGCGCGCGGCTGCGGCCTTCGTGGACGATATGGCGAGCTTCGAGTCGGCGGGCGTATCGGACAAGCAGGGCAAGCAGGACAAACAAAGCTGACGATGCGCCGCGCACAGAACGAACTGCGCTATTTCTTCACCGCGCTCGGTTACTTCACGCGCGTGCCGGTGCCGCGCTGGGTCGGCTTCGAGCGCGACTATCTGAACACGGCGGCGCGCTATTTCCCGCTCGTCGGCGCGATGGTGGGCGGCGTCGGCGCGCTCGTTTATCTCGTGGCGATGCGCGTGTTTCCGGCGGGCATCGCGATCCTGTTTTCCATGGCGGTGACGCTCGCGCTGACCGGCGCGTTCCACGAAGACGGCCTGGTCGACAGCATCGATGCCTTCGGCGGCGGCTACACACGCGACGACGTACTGCGCATCATGCACGATTCGCGCATCGGCGCATTCGGCGCCATCGCGCTGTTTGTCGCGCTGGCGCTCAAGTGGCAGACGCTCGCCGCCATACCGTGGCCGGCATCGCGCATCGCGTGGCTCATGGTGGCGGTGCACGCGGTGAGCCGCACCTTCGCGATCAGCTATCTCGTCACGCTCGATTACGTGCGCGCCGAAGGCCGTGCAAAACCGGTCGCGCAGCGCATGAGCCTTGCCGCGCTCTCGATGGCGGCGCTGTCCGGCTTGCCGTGGCTCGTCTGGGTCGACTGGCGGCTCGCGTGCATCGTGTTTGTCATGCTCGGCGTGTTGCGCTTCTGCGTGGGACGCTACTTCGTGCGACGCATCGGCGGATACACGGGCGACTGTCTTGGCTTCGCGCAGCAGGTGTTCGAACTCGCGGCTTATCTGGTGACGCTCGCATGGATCTCGTCCTGATCCGTCATCCGGAAGTGGATGTCACGCCGAGCGTGTGCTACGGGCGCAGCGACGTGCTGTTGTTGCGCAACGTGAACGAATCCGCACACGACGTGCGGCGGCGTCTGGATGTGCTCGGCGTGTCCGCAAGCGTCGCGGGATGGCACACGAGTCCGCTGCGCCGCTGCGAATCGATGGCGCGCGCTTTGGCTGGCGAGGCACCCGTGCATGTCGATGCGCGGCTCGCCGAACTCGATTTCGGCGCATGGGAAGGGCGCGCGTGGGACGGCATCGAGCGCGCGCTGATCGATGCGTGGGCGGCCGATATCGAGCACACGCGGCCGCACGGCGGCGAGAGTCTCGCGCAATTCGCGGCGCGGCTGACGGCATGGCTCGACGACACGCTTGCCAATGCCGATGCCGCCTCCATCCACGTCATGGCCCACGCCGGCGCGATGCGCGTGCTCACGGCGCATCTGCTCGGCATCGCGCGGGCGGGCGTGCTGCAATGGCCGCTGGCGTTCGGCGGAATCGTATGTCTGCGGCGCAGCGGCGATGGATGGGCGCTGGCGCGGTGGAACGCCTGAACACCTGTACGCCGCGACACGCGCGCTACTTCGCGCGCCTCTTTCGCGCCGCGTCCAGATCGCCGCAAAACTGCGCCGCGCCGAGCGCGAGACGCAGCGTCGGCCGGTTGATCAGACGGCCGCCGGTCGCGCGACGCGCGCGACGGCTCTGAGCGCAGGCCAGCGTGTCCATCGGTCCAGCGCGGGCAGCGCCCGGCGGCGCGGTGACGATGGCTTCGGGTCGGCGGCAAGCACGGCTTCAGTCGATATCGTCGGCACGCGCGGCTTTTCTGCGGCGAACACGTTCTCGCCGCCGCATAGCGCGATCACTTCGCTGAAGACGTTGTCGCCGTTGAGCGTCATCAGTGGATCGTCCCAGACCTGATAGAACACGCGAACGCGCGTCCGTTGCGCGTAACGCGCGCGCAGGTTGGCGATATCGCCGGTGAACTCGCGGCAGCTTCGTGCGCGACGGATGACGTGCCGAGCAGCGTGCCGAGCTTGTCGATATCGGCGAGATGTTTCGGCTCGCTGTAGAACACCGGAATGCCGAGCGCGCGCAGCCGTTCCATCTGCTGCGCCGCGCTGCCATGCCGTCACGCAACGATCAGATCCGGATGCAGCGCCACGATGCGCTCAAGATCGAGCGCCTTGTTGTCGCCGACGCGCGGGATGGCCTGCGCTTCCTTCGGATGGTCGCTGTAGCTTACCGCGCCGACGACCTGCGCGCCGCCGCCCGCCGCGAACAGCAGTTGGTGACATGCGGCGCGAGACTGACGACGCGGTGGGCCGGAGCGGGCAGCGTGACGGCGGCATTGCTGTCGTCGGTTACCGTGATCGCGTGCGCGGGCGTCGTGGCGATGAACATTGCGGTCGCGAGTGCGCGCAGGCTCGTGCCCATGAGTCGTTCGACGCGCGAGCGCATCAAGCGCCGATATCCGCGACCGCGCGTTCGAGCCGCGCCCAGTCGCCATCCGCGCCCGGCAGGCCGATGCGCAGGCTCGTCGTTATGCCGGCAAGCGCGAACAGACGCGTCCAGATGCCGCGTTCGGCCAGCGCCTGCTGCAACGCCGAGGCATCGGGCGTGGGGATCCACGAGAACAGCGGTGTCGCGCGCACGTCGAAGCCGTGGCTCGCGAGCAGCGCGCCGAGTCTCGCGCCATCGCGATGCAGCCGTTCGCGCGTCTCGCGCTGCCAGTCGCTATCGGCGAATGCCGCCTGGACCGCGTGACGCGCCGGGCCGCTCACGGTCCACGCGCCGAGCGCATCGCGCAAGTCGCGCGACAGGGCGGGCGCGGCGAGCACGAAGCCCGCGCGAATGCCAGCCAGCCCGAAGAACTTGCCGACCGAACGCAGCACGACGAGCCCTTCGCGCGTCGCGGCATCGGCGAGCGAAGCGGACGGGTCGACGTCGGCGAAGGCTTCATCGACGATCAGCGTGCCGCCGCGCTGCACGAGTTGCCCGTGCCAGTGCAGCAGCGTATCGCGCGCGAGACGCGCGGCCGTCGGATTGTTCGGATTGGCGACGATGACATGATCCACAGTCGCGGGCAGATCGGCGGCATCGGTATCCAGCGTGACGATGCGATGCCCCGCGCGCGTGAACGCCGGCGCGTACTCGCCGTAAGTCAGCGGCGCGACC
This sequence comes from Candidatus Burkholderia brachyanthoides, assembly GCA_001235855.1. Taxonomy (GTDB): domain Bacteria; phylum Pseudomonadota; class Gammaproteobacteria; order Burkholderiales; family Burkholderiaceae; genus Caballeronia; species Caballeronia brachyanthoides. The sequence goes on along the minus strand of LFJI01000047.1, from coordinate 4,727 downwards.
GCCGCTGTGCCGCGCGGCAGCAGCGCGGGCAGCGCGCGGATCGCCGCTTGCGACCCTGCCACCGGCAGCGCCGATTCCGCGCCGTAGTAGCGCGCGGCGCTCGCGGCGAGGCCGTCGTCGTCCTCGGGCAGGCGATGCCACGCATCGGGTGGAACGGGCGGCACCGGATAGCCGCGCGGATTGATGCCGGTCGAGAAATCCAGCCAGTCGTCGAGCGGGATGCCGTGGCGGCACGCGGCTTCGCGCAGATTGCCGCCGTGAGGAATCGGATCAGGCATGTGAGCGTGCTCGATTGCGTTTGAAGGAGCGGGCGCGCGGGATCATGACACTCAGCCGTGAACCGTGGCGCTCGACAGCGCGAACACCAGCAGTATCGCGAGCCACAGCAGCGTGGACCGTTCGACCAGCCGCAGCGCAAAGACCACATGACGGGACGTCGCGTCATGACCCGCGCCGAGCGTTGGACGCTGCTCCAGCACGCCGTGATACACCGCCGCGCCGCCGATCAGCACATTGAGACTGCCCGCACCCGAGGCCATCACCGGGCCGGCGTTCGGGCTGTCCCACGCGCGCGCCTGCGTGCGCCAGCAGTGCCACGCCATGCGCGTGTCGCCGGTCAGCGTGTAGCTCGCGGCCGTCAGCCGCGCGGGAATGTAGTTGAGCACGTCGTCGAAACGCGCCGCCGCCCAGCCGAAACGCAGATAGCGTGGCGTGCGGTATCCCCACATCGCGTCGAGCGTATTGGCGAGGCGGAACATCAGTGTGCCTGGGCCGCCCGCGACGGCGAACCAGAACAGCGCGCCGAAGATCGCGTCGTTGCCGTTTTCGAGTGCCGATTCGACGGCGGCGCGCGACAGCGCGTTTTCATCGGCGCGGGAGGTATCGCGTGAGACGATGCGCGAGGTCAGCGCGCGCGCCTCGTCGATGTCGCCGAGACTCAGCGCGCGCGCGATCGGCGCGATGTGCTGACGCATGCTTTTCGTGCCGAGCGCGAACCATAGTAGCAGCACATGCACGAGGTAGGCATACGAGAATGGCAGCACGCTCACCAGCAGCCACGCGATGACGACCGGCGGCGCGACCGCGACGAACCACGCGAGGATCCCCGCCGGCCGCACGCGATGCCCGGTGTTGAAGCGCGCCTCGATACGCGTCGCGAGCTTGCCGAAGCCGACCAGCGGATGCCGCATGCGCGGCTCGCCGAGCAGCCGATCGACGATCACGCCGAGCACTGCGAGCAGGGCCATCGCGTAGACGGAAAGCAGGAGCATGGCGCGGCTAACCTTTTAGCGTGAGCGGCAGGCCCGCCGCCATCAGCGTCGCGCGCGTGCTGGCGGCGACGACGCGCTGATTCAGGCGGCCGAGTTCATCGACATAAAGACGCGTGACCGAACCGAGCGGCACCACGCTCAGCCCGATCTCGTTGCTCACCACGATGATCTTGCCGCGCGTGTGCGTGAGCGCCTGATCGAAGGCATCGAGTGCCGCGCGCGCGGCGGGCGGCAGCGCGGCGGGTTCATCGTCGGACGCGGTATCGGAAAACAGCAGATTGGCGAGCCACAGCGTGAGGCAATCGATCAACACGCAGTGTTCCGCGCGATCCGCGTCGCGCAGCGCGCCCGCGAGATCGGTCGATGCCTCCACCAGCGTCCAGTGCGCGGGCCTGCGTTCGCGATGCAGCCGCACGCGTTCGGCGAATTCCGCATCGCCGATGCGGGCCGTCGCGATGTAAGTCATGGGCAGGCCGCTGTCGATGGCGAGCCGTTCCGCATAAGCGCTCTTGCCCGAGCGCGCGCCGCCGAGCACGAAGGTGATATCGCGTGAAGAAGAAGTAGCAAAGATCATTATTATATTATAGCAACAGGCTAAAATATAATGGTGTGCCTTCACTGAGATTCCTCCGATGCCATTCAGTCCGCGCGGTGCATTGATGATTCAGGGCACCAGGTCCGATGCGGGCAAGAGCACGCTCGTCGCGGGCCTGTGCCGTCTCGCGCGGCGCGGTGGCGTGCGGGTCGCGCCGTTTAAGCCGCAGAACATGGCGCTCAACAGCGCGGTCACCGTCGATGGCGGCGAGATCGGCCGCGCGCAGGCCTTGCAGGCGATCGCGGCGGGCGTCGAGGCGCGCATCGACTTCAATCCGGTGCTGCTGAAGCCGACCAGCGATCGCGGCGCGCAGCTGATCATCCACGGTCACGCGCACGCCAATCTCGATGCGCGCGCGTACCACGAGTACAAGCTCACCGCGTTCGATGCCGTGCTCGTGTCCTACGCGCGTCTGCGCCGCGAATTCGATGCGGTGATCGTCGAGGGCGCGGGCAGTCCCGCCGAAATCAATCTGCGCGATCGCGATATCGCCAACATGGGGTTTGCCGAGCATGTGGATTGCCCGGTGGTGCTGGTCGCGGATATCGATCGCGGTGGCGTGTTCGCGCATCTGCTGGGCACGCTCGTGTGCTTGTCTGAGAGCGAGCGGGCGCGGGTGCGCGGCTTCGTGATCAATCGATTTCGCGGCGATATCAGGTTGCTGAAACCGGGACTCGAGTGGCTGACGCAACAGGCCGGCAAGCCTGTGCTCGGCGTGCTGCCGTATCTGCACGGACTCACGCTCGATGCCGAAGACATGCTGCCGAGCCAGCGTCACGCGCGCGGCGCGACGCCCGCGCTGAAGGTGATCGTGCCGGCGCTGCCGCGCATCAGCAATCACACGGACTTCGATGCGTTGCGCGCGCATCCGCAAGTGGATTTCGAATACGTGCGCACGGGCATCGCGCCGCCGGCGTGCGATCTCATCGTGTTGCCGGGATCGAAGAGCGTGCAGCGCGATTTAGCGTGGCTGCGCGAGAACAGCTGGGATCGCGCGATCGAACGGCATCTGCGATATGGCGGCAAGGTGCTCGGCATCTGCGGCGGCATGCAGATGCTCGGGCGCGAGATCGACGATCCGGACGGCGTCGAAGGGGCGGCGGGGTGCGTGAACGGTTTGGGCTTGCTGGACCTCGTCACCATGCTCACGCCGCAGAAGCGGCTTGAGCACGTGACGGGACGTTTGTGCATCGGCCCGGCGGATGCGCCCGTGCGCGGCTACGAGATCCACATGGGACGCACGACGGGCGCGGCGCTCGGCTGTCCGGCTGTCGTGCTCGATTCAGGCACGCACGACGGCGCTGTGTCCGACGATGGACAGATCGCGGCTACGTATCTGCATGGCGTGTTCGATACGCCCGAAGCCTGCGCCGCGCTGCTGGCGTGGGCGGGCGTCGAGCGTGCGCAGCCGTTGGATTATCCGGCGTTGCGGGAGGCGTCGCTGGAGCGACTGGCGGATAGTTTTGAGCAGGCGCTCGATGTGAAACTGATGCAAGCGTTCTTTGGCGGCGCTTAGCGTGGCCGTGGTTCGAAACGGATTGAGCCTGGCTGAGAAGTCGGCAAGTGACCTGGCCGATGGGGAATATAAGCGCACCGGCGCAGGCGATGCAGAATAACAGCGGAAACTGGAAGTAGATCGAGGCACGAAAATAGCCCGGGCCAGGTTGTTTTACTTCGACCGTTTGTCCTACACGTAAATCGGGCAGAAATAAAAGGCATAGCAGTGCGAAAAGGCATAGCAGTACGGTGAGGGCTGAAAGAATGGACAGGATGAGAAGTCCGGCTTCCATCGTTACCAACGAAGCGGCAGCGCCTGCTACACGCCTGCTACACACGTTCCAGCAATGAGCGCGATTTGAATGACGGTGTTGATCGAGGCGAGTTGCCGCGCGGGTGCGTTTTCCGGAGTGAACGTTCGAAGGAAATAGGAAATAGTCCATTGCCCCGCCCGCAAGCAGGGACGTGGCTGAAGGCACCGCAGTGACAAAGGCTAGTACGGCGAATGCGTCGACTATTCGAGCAAAGCGCAAAAGAGCGATAGCAATCAACCCACAAAGCATCACGCATGCTTGTGCCAGGCAAAGCATGACTCTTTTCCGAGATACGCGATCCACCAGTCGCCCGATTAAAGGAGACAAACACAGCGTCGCGACGCTCGAAATAAGCATCAACTCGGCGACCGAGTTCATTCGACGTGTCGCCAGCGTGGCGAACCACGCGATAGCGACGGTTTGATATTCGATGCGAAAGAAATTCAACGCGTAAATTGTGAGGAATCGGCTCAACGGCACGTGGAATCCGATTGATAGAATAGCGTTATTAAAAAAATGCGTGACGACATGGCTTCAGTTAGTGGGCTTGGCTACTGAGCAAGATTGATGGTGTCCGCATCGACAGAGCGCAGAAAGATTCTGGTGTAAAGTGCGTCTCCGATCGGTTCCTCGAAGATATCGCGAGCATGCGTTCCTGCAATATTTCTCGCAAAGATGATGCGCCTGCTTTTCTGCGGAACAGAATATCGAATCACGTTATCTGCAATCGACTGCTTGAGAGCCTCGAACAAAGCCGGATCGAAACTCGTGTGAATTTCCGAGTCAACCACGGTTCCGTTGAATATACAACGGGTATCGGTTTTATCGGTTTTGTTTGTCATCCGGGAAGATCGGCACGTTCACCTTGTCCGGTGAGGCGACTTCCAGTTGTCCATTTCCGATGTCGTAAATGCTCGGTGTGAGCCATACTGAATATTACTTGCCGACGCCTACAAGTTCCATAAAGCGCTTTTTAGTCGCCCCTGCATAAGGTAAGACGTTGGAGGGAGGTCGTGATTTGGCGAACTCCCAAAAGCGATATTGATTTGA
>LFJI01000466.1 GCA_001235855.1 Candidatus Burkholderia brachyanthoides | reverse complement strand
CGTGCGCGGCACCGATCGCATCGCGGTCATGGCGGCGCTCTCGCTGGCGTCGGAAACGCAGCGCAATGCGGACAGAAGCTCGTCAACGCAGGCCATCGACTCGTTCCGCAAGCAGGCGGGCGCAGACCGCTGCGCAGGCCTTCGGCTACAGCAATTTCACGATTCGGGAAGTGAACGTGGGCCGCGGCGGCATGCAGCCGCGCCCCGTCATGATGATGCAGTCACGTGTGATGAACGCCGATGCGAAGATGGCCGCGCCCATCGCGATGGAAGCCGTTCACATCGACCGTGACGGTCGATGTGAACGGCTCCGTGCAGATGGAGCGGTAAAGCAGCTCAGGGCACTTGCGCGGGCTCGGGCAGCAGGCGCAGATTGCGCTTGTACGCCCAGACCATCATCAGAATGCCCGTGATGATCATCGGCAGCGAGAGCCACTGGCCCATCGACAAGCCGAAGGTCAGCAGACCAAGATAGTCGTCCGGCTCGCGCGCGAACTCCACCGTGAAGCGTGCGAGGCCGTAGCCCATCAGGAACAGCGCGGAGATCGCACCGACCGGATGCTGCTTGCGCGCAAACGTCCAGATCACGATGAACAGCACCAGCCCTTCCAGCGCGATCTCGTATAACTGCGACGGATGGCGCGGCAACATGTGATAGCGGTCGAAAATCTCCATCAGATGCCACTTGGCGCTGAGATCGGGATTCTTCGTGAGCCACACGGCGTCGTCGTTGATCGAGTTCTGGAACAGAATGGCCCAGGGCGTGTCGGGATTCGTCACGCGGCCCCACAGCTCGCCGTTGATGAAGTTGCCCAGACGCCCCGCCGCCAGGCCCAGCGGCACCATCGGCGCGACGAAATCCGTCACCTGCAGCCACGTGCGCTTGCGCTGATACGCGAAGATCACCATCGCGAGCGTGACGCCGAGAAAGCCGCCGTGGAACGACATGCCGCCTTCCCAGACCTTGAAGATATCCAGCGGATGCGCGGCGTAGAAACTCGCCTTGTAAAACAGCACATAGCCGATGCGGCCGCCGAGAATCGTGCCAAGCACGCCGTAGAACAGCATGTCGTCGATATCTTTCGCGGTCCAGCCATGCCCCGCGACGTAAGGCAGCCGCAAGCGCAGCCGGCCGATGACGATGGCGGAAATGAACGCGACTAGATACATGAGGCCGTACCAGCGCACGGCGAGCGGTCCGAGGTGGATCGCGACGGGATCGAAATTGGGATGAGTGAGCATCGTGTGTAATTGAGCGAAGCGACTTCAGGGCGAATCATAAAGCACTCGGCGCGGCTGGCCGCGAACGCACGATTTCGATGAAACCGGCCAGCACCGGGCTGACTTCCGCGCGGCGCCACACCAGCCCCGTTTCGACAGACGGTCCCGCGCCGAGCAGAGGACGATACATCACGCCTGTGCGCCGCAGATGACGCAGCGACTCCGGCACGAGCGCGACGCCCATGCCGGCGGACACAGGGCTCACGATGGTCTGCATCTGGATCGCTTCCTGCCCGATGCGCGGCGTGAGACCGGCCGCGCCGTAGCAGCCCATAACGATGTCATACAAACCGGGGCAAGCTGTCTCTGGAAGACGGCCAGCGGCGCGGCGACCAGTTCGCGCAGATTGACCGGTGCGCTGGCGTTCTGTCCCAATTTTTGAGGCTGCTCCTCCGATATCGCGATCACGAGCGGCTCGCGCGCGACCGGCGACCGGCGACCGGCGACCGGCGACCGGCAGATATGACAGCAACATCGCGTGCCGCGGCGGCAAGGGCGGAATGACGAGGCCCGCGTCGATGTGTCCCACCACGAGTTCTTCGATCTGCACGTCGCTGGTGGCTTCGGTCAGTTGCAGCCGCACGCCGGGATAGCGCGCGCCGAACTCGCGCAGCAGCGCGGACAGCAGACTGTAATCGGCCGTGGAGACGAACGCGAGCGACAGCATGCCCGCCTCGCCGCGCGCAAGCGACTGCGCGAGAGGACGCAGCGCATCGGCAGAAGCGAGCAGGCGGCGCACTTCCGGCAGCAGGTCGCGGGCGACCGGCGTCAGTTCCATGGTCCGTTTCGTGCGCACGAACAGCGCGACACCGAGCGTGGTCCTCCAGCGCGCGGATCGCCTGCGAGAGCGGCGGCTGTATCATGGCGAGACGCGCGGCAGCGCGCCCGAAGTGCATTTCCTCGGCGACCGTCACGAAGTAGCGCAAAAGACGCAGTTCGACGGGCGGACTCCTCTGCTCCATTGATATGTTTTGCGACCTCTAATAGACCCTGAATAATAGTATTGGACAGACGCATTACAGGAGTTGCATTCTTCTCGAACTAGATCAAAAAGTCCCTTTCAGGAGCAGTGAAATGAACGTGTCCCACCCCATGGTCGAGTGAGAGAAAGAAAGGGTGGATCCT
>LFJI01000465.1 GCA_001235855.1 Candidatus Burkholderia brachyanthoides | reverse complement strand
GCCGAGCGGAGCTTGCGCCCGCTAGAAAACGCCACCTTTTCACGGCGCACACCCGCGCCAGCCGCTTGCGCGTCTGTCCGCAAAGAAGATCGACGTGTTGCGTGGCGCGCTCGGCGAGTTGATCGAACGCGAGCGGTTCGCGGCTTAACGACATCGAGCGCACCATCATGTTCGCAACGAGCAAACTTCCCCAACATTTCGGTCAGTCCGGCTGGGTCGCGATGCTGGCGCAGACACCGAAGCAGCCGCTGAGCGGTTCCGCGACCGCCGATATCGTCGTGATCGGCGGTGACTTCGCGGGGCTGTCGGCCGCACGGCGTCTGTCGCAACTCGACCCGAAGCTCAAGGTCGTCATTCTGGAGGCAGGCGAAATCGCGGAAGGGGCGACCGGACGCAACTCCGGTTTCGTGATCGACCTTCCGCACGAGGTGTCGTCGGAGGACTACGGCGGCTCGGACAACGATGCGCGGCGGCACGATATCAAGGTGTGCATCGCATGGCGATCGAGAAAAGCTGGGGCAAGGACATTTTCGATCCGTGCGGTAAATACAACGTCGCGCTCGGTCCGAAAGCGCTATTAACGGCGGCTGCGAATACGTGGATATCGTCGAGCAACTCGCGATCGACCGCGTGAAGCAACTGTTTGGCGCGGAAGCGGCCAACGCGCAGCCGAATTCCGACTCGCAGGCCAATCAGGGCGTGTTCTTCGCCATGCTCAAGCCAGGTGACACCATCGGGCGTGAGCCTCGCCGAAGGCGGCCACCTCACGCACGGCTCTTCCCGCCCATTTCCAGTACGATCTCTTTGCTTTCCACCGAATAGGACAGAAAACGCCGGCCCGTGTCCGTCGAACCCGTGAACGACACCATGTCGATATCGCGATGACGGCCGATCGGCTCGCCCACCGCAGGCCCCGTGCCAGTGACGACATTGAACACGCCTGGTGGAATGCCCACCTCGAGCGCGAGTTGCGCCACGCGCATCGTGGTAAGCGACGTATCCTCGGCGGACTTCACGACGAGCGAGCAGCTGGCGGCAAGCGATGGGCCGATATTCCACGGCAGCACGAGACCGACGACGTCGACCGGCTCACGCACGATCATCGCGATATGACCGTCCGAGGCGGACGACACCTGATCGTAGATCTTGTCGATGGCTTCGGCGTGCCAGCGCAGCACGTTAACCGTTTCCGGAACGTCGACCGTCTGGCAATCGAAAAGCGTCTTGCCTGCGTCAAGGCGCTTTCCATCACGGAAAGTTCCAGCGCGTTCTGTTCGACCAGGTCGGCCAGTTTGAGAATGCCCTGCTTGCGGGCGGCGGGCGGGATGCAGCTTCGACCAGCGGCCGTCATCGAACGCGGTGCGCGCACTCGCGACCGCCGCGTCCACGTCCTCTTGAGAACACGCCGGGATATCGGCAAAACGCTCGCCCATCACCGGGTTGATGGTCGCGAATGTCGCGCCGGACGCCGCGCCGCACAGCTTTCCGTCGATGACCGCGAAGGCCGGAAACGTCAGCTCGCGGGCCACCTTTTGATATTCGCTTTTCGATAACAAGTCCGTCATTACGCTCTCTCGTTGATGCGGGTTTTCAGAACCTAGAACTCGACCGGCGCCGTGACGCCTTCCGGCGCGACATACGACGCTATGTTGCGTCGCGCGAGATTGACGTGCGCAAGCACGATCGCACCGGCGGCTTCCGCGTCCCTGCGCTCGATCGCATCGATGCTGTCTTCGTGTTGCTGCACCGCTTCCGCCAGCTCGACGTCCCTGCGTTCGTCGCGCGGCTGGTAGAACGTGCGCCCGAGCCGTGCGTGATCGGTCAAAAGCCGGCACAGGCTGGGCATGAGATACGGATTGCGCGCCATTTTGCCGATGGCGAAGTGAAAGTGATCGTTCTCGAGCACCCGGTCATCGACGATGTTGCCCTCCACCGCCGTGCGGAAGCGCTCCTGAATGCGCCTGAGCTGAACGATCTCCGCGCCCGTGGCATGCGCCGCCGCGAGCTTGGTGGTCGCCACATAGATGAGCGGCGCCGCCAGAAAGTAATTGCGTAGCGAATCGAAACTCATCGACGCGACGCGCGACGCGCGGTTCGCTTCGAGTTTGAGATATCCCTCGGCTGCCATCTGGCGCAAAAGCTCGCGCACCGGCGGGCGAGACAGTCCGAATTCCTCGGCCAACGCGACTTTCTCCAGGCTCGCGCCCGGCGCCAGTTCCATGCGCAGAATGCGCGATGCCTGAGCGACTGCGCGAGATTCGCTTTCCGGTCCTGCGATGGCGCCTGCCCGTCTTCCCGGTCGATTTCGATGACGTTCGGTTTCATGCCGCTCCAGTGTCTTAAAGGCCAGTTCAAAAAGGTTGCTCAGCTTGGCTGAATAGGGTTCTTGAACTGGCCTTTTAGTACTACTGTGTCGTAAAACATTTG
>LFJI01000464.1 GCA_001235855.1 Candidatus Burkholderia brachyanthoides | reverse complement strand
AGGGCTGAGTCCCGTGATGTACAGGACCCAGCCCTCAGCGGCCTAGCCGAATAACCGTCCAACTTTGCGGGGTCAGCTCACATGTTCGTCGCGGTTTTTTTCTGCGCGCGAACTCATGCTGCGCACTCAATCGATATGAAACACCCCTTCCATCATCGCCCAATGCTTGCCCGGCTTGCGCGAAGCGAGCGGCCTTTGACACGGATCGGTCAGTGCCCACCAGCGCCGTGTTTCGGGGTCGGCCGCGATGGCCGCCATGTCCGCTTCGAAGTCGTGGCCCGTGTACTCCCAATAGCCGAACAGCAGATTCTCCGGTTCCTTGAGAAAGATCGAATAGTTGGTGATATTCGAGCGCGATAGCCGCTCGACGATGGCCGGCCACGGCGCCGCATGCAACGCCTTGTACTCCGTGATTTTTTCCGGCTCGATGCCGATCACCATGCCCATGCGTTGCATAAGTTCTTCTCCTTTGAACAAGATGCGTCGCCCTTCAAGCGTCATTCACGCCCCGCGCGCGACTCATTCGCCTTGCACGCCTTCGCTAGCAGGAACGCCGAGTTCACCAGCGCCACATGCGTGAACGCCTGCGGAAAATTACCCAACTGACGCGCATTGCGCGGATCTTATTCTTCCGCAAACAGGCCGACATCGTTCGACAGCGATGCAAGCCGCTCGAACAGCGCCTGCGCGTCACCGAGCCGGCCTTGCAGTACGTAGTTGTCCACCAGCCAGAAACTGCACGCGAGGAACGCACCCTCGCCGTCCGACAGGCCATCCACGCCCGTGCCCGTTTCGTAGCGCAGCACGAGTCCGTTGGCCATCAAACGCCGTTCGACCTTGGCCACCGTGTTGCGCACACGTTCATCGTCGGCGGGTAAGAAACCGACCAGCGGCATCAGCAACAGCCCCGCGTCGAGATGCGGATTGCTATACGACTGCGTGAAGCATTGGCGTTCGGGATCGACCGCGTGCTCGCACACGCTGCGATGAATCTCGTCGGCGATGTGGCGAAACCTGCGCCGCGTCGCGTGATCGACCGGATAGTTCGGATTGTTCGCGGCGCGGTCCAACGCGACCCACGCTATCACTTTCGAATGCGTGAAATGCTGCGGATCGCCGCGCATTTCCCAGATGCCCGCATCCGGCTCCATCCAGCGCTTTTCCAGATGCGTAAGCAAGGCCGCACCGAATTCGAGACCGCGCGGCAGCGGAAACAGGCGACCGTCGGCGGCAATCGACATCGTGTTGAACAATTCGCCGTAGATGTCGAGTTGCAACTGTTTCGCGGCCTCGTTGCCCACGCGTACCGGCCCGGAGCCTTCATAGCCCGTGAGCCACGGCAGCGTCCACTCTTCGAGCCGCTTCCCTTCAGCCACGCCGTACATGATCTGGATCTGCTCGGGGTCGCCCGCCGCCGCGCGCAGCAGCCAGTTGCGCCACGCATCGGCGTAGCCCGCGGTCAGCAGCGCAAGCAGCGTGACGGACGCATCACGCAACCAGCAGAACCGGTAGTCCCAGTTGCCGTCTCCGCCGATTCGCTCGGGCAGCGAAGTCGTCGTCGCCGCGACGATGCCGCCCGTCGGCTCGTAGGTCAGCCCCTTGAGCGTGATCAGCGAGCGGCGCACGGAGATATCGGTTCAGGGTCCCCGCGTCCTCGCAGCAGCCCGACCAGCCCTTCCAGTACGCCTTGGTCCGTTGCAACAGACGCTCGGGCGCGAAGGTCAAAGGCGGCGCCCTATGCGACGACGGACCATGACTCAGCACGAAACTCATCCGCTCGCCCTTGCTCACTTCGAAGGCCGACACGATGCATCCGTCCTCGATCGTGCTGCCCGCCTCCGTGCGCAGCACGAGTATGTTCGGACCCGCGATCATCTCCGTGGTGCGGCTGTCGGCCTGCGTGGTTCACACGGCGCACTCATGCCGTAGTCGAAATGCACGTTCAGGCTCGAGGTCATCTTCACGCGCCCTTCGATGCCCGTCACGATACGCACGACATGACTGCTTGCAAGACCGGTCGGCATGAAGTCGGTCAGTTCCACGACACCGCGCCGCGATTCGACGCGAGTAGTCAACACGAGGCTACCGTCGATATAGGCGCGGCGGCTTATGTGACGACTGCCCGCCGGCGCGATGCGCCAGTACCCGTTCGCGTCGGTGCCGAGCAGGCTCGCGAAACAAGCCATCGAATCGAAACGCGGCAAGCATAACCAGTCGATCGAACCGTGCCGCGAGACCAGCGCTGCGGTCTTGCAGTCGCCGATCATCGCGTAGTCTTCGATTTTCTCCGCCATATCGGTTCTCCTGTGCGATTTGCGTTGTCGCTCAAAGACTCGTTTGCCTTCTCGCCTAGTCCCTAGTCGATTGCGTCGTTGAATTAGCACTCCATCTGTGTTCAGATGCAGATCATGGGAAAAATGAATCTGA